>DASRBU010000328.1:0-7717 GCA_035653475.1 Candidatus Dormiibacterota bacterium
AGCGGGTCCGAGCCCAGCGCCTCCAGGACCTCCCAGCCGTCCGTGTCCTGGAGCTCGAGCGTCACCGCGGCCGGACGGTAGGCCCGGGCGAGCGGGAGCGCATCCTCCCCCCTGGTCGCCACCACGCCCTTGAGCCCGTTCCGGCGGGCCAGCTCGAGCAGGGAACGGCAGGAGCCGGGGGCGTCGCCTACGATCAGGACCACGGCCTCGCCGGGGGCGAGCCGGTCGCGGTCGTCGGGGACGGCGGCCGGGCTGGGGAGCGCCCCCGTGACCTCCCCGTCCTCGCCCCCGGCGGTCGCCGCCGGAGGCCGATCCGGGTCCGCCGGCTCGGCCCCGGGGGAGGTCTCCAGGGGCAGGTAGACGGTGAAGGTGCTGCCCATGCCCACCACGCTGCGCACCTTGATCTGTCCGCCCAGGACGTGCACCAGCTCACGGCTGATGGAGAGGCCGAGGCCGGTCCCCCCGTACTTCCGGCTGGTGGTGCCGTCGGCCTGCTGGAAGGCCTCGAAGATGGTGCGCTGCTTGTCCGCGGGGATGCCGATCCCGGTGTCGACGACGTCGAAGGCCACCACCTGCCGGGCCCGATCCAGGCCGCCGGCGGTCTCGTCCCACCCGCTCCTGGCCAGGCGGACGCGGAGCTCCACCCGGCCCCGCTCGGTGAACTTGAAGGCGTTGGAGAGCAGGTTCCTCAGCACCTGCTGCAGCCGCTTGGAGTCGGTTCGAAACGTCGCCGGCAGGTCGGGGTCCACCGAGACCTCGAAGGCCAGCTGCCGGGAGTCGGCCAGGTGGCGGAAGCTCCGCTCCAGGTGCCGAGCCAGCCGGTCGAAACGCTCCTCGCCGAGGTCCAGGACCACGGTGCCGGACTCGATCTTGGAGAGGTCGAGGATGTCGGTGATCAGGTTGAGCAGGTCCTGACCGCTGGCGTGGATGATCCGGGCGAACTCCACCTGCTTCGGGTTCAGGTTGCCCTCGGGGTTCTCGACCAGCTGCTGGGCCAGGATCAGCAGGCTGTTGAGCGGCGTCCTCAGCTCGTGGGACATGTTGGCCAGGAACTGGCTCTTGTACTGCGAGGTGAGGGCGAGCTGCTCTGCCTTCTCCTCCAGCGAGCGTCTGGCCTGCTCCACCTCCCGGTTCTTCCGCTCCACCTCGGTGTTGCGCTCGGCCAGCAGCCGCGCCTTCTCCTGCAGCTCCTCGTTGGCCTGGCGCAGCTCCTCCTGCTGCACCTGGAGCTCGTAGGCCAGCGACTGCGACTGCTCCAGGAGCGCCTGGGTGCGCATGTTGACCTCGATGGTGTGCAGGACGATGCCGATTGACTCGGTGAGCTGCTCCAGGAAGTCGAGGTGGATGGGGCTGAAGCGCTGCAGGGAGGCCAGCTCCAGGACGCCCAGGATCTGATCCTCGAAGGCGATGGGCAGCACGATCAGGGCCCGCGGCCTCGCCTGTCCGAGCCCGGAGGCGATGGTGGCGTAGTCGGGGGGAAGGTCCGAGACCAGGATCCGCTTCCCGCTGGCCGCGCACTGGCCGACCAGCCCCTCGCCCACGTGGAAGGACCGCGGCCGGGCCTCGTGGCCCGCGTACGCCGCCTGCAGCTTCAGCACCGAGCGATCCTGGGCCGTGCCGTCGAGGGTGTAGAGAGCCCCCTGCTGCGCGCCGACCAGCGGCGCCAGCTCGGACAGCACCAGCTCGCAGGCGGTGGTCAGGTCGCGCTGGCCCTGCAGCATGCGGGTGAAACGGGCCAGGTTGGTCTTCAGCCAGTCCTGCTCCGCGTTCCGCTGCGTGGTCTCGCGCAGGTTGCGGATCATCTCGTTGATCTTGTCCTTGAGGACCGCGACCTCCCCGAAGGCCTCCACGCCGATCGACCGCGTGAGGTCTCCCTGGGTCACCGCCGTGGCCACGTCGGTGATGGCCCGGATCTGATTGGTCAGAGTGGCGGCCAGCTGGTTGACGTTGTCGGTCAGGTCCTTCCAGATCCCCGACACCCCCGGCACCTCGGCCTGACCGCCCAGCTTGCCCTCGGTCCCCACCTGGCGGGCCACCCGGGTCACCTCGGAGGCGAAGGCGTTGAGCTGGTCCACCATCACGTTGATGGTGTTCTTCAGGTCCAGGATCTCCCCCTGGACGTCCACCGTCACCTTCTTGGAGAGGTCGCCGTTGGCCACCGCCGTCGTCACCTCGGCGACGTTCCGCACCTGGGCGGTCAGGTTCTCGGCCATGGAGTTGACGTTGTCGGTCAGGTCCTTCCAGACCCCCGACACCCCCGGCACCCGGGCCCGGCCGCCCAGCTTGCCCTCGGTCCCCACCTCCCGGGCCACCCGGGTCACCTCGGAGGCGAAGGCGTTGAGCTGGGCCACCATGGTGTTGACGGTCCGGGCCGTGTGGGCGAACTGGCCCTGCAGCGGCCGCCCCTCGACCCCCACCGGCACCGCCAGCGAGAGGTTGCCCCTCGCCACCGCCTCCATCACCCGGGCGACCTCGATGTGGGGGCTGACCAGGTCCTTCACCAGCTCGTCCACGGCCCGTCTGGACTCGGCCCAGTCGCCGCGAGCGTCCCCGGCGAACAGCCGCTGGTCGATGCGGCCCTCCTTGCCCACCCCGTGGGCCAGCCGTTGCAGCTCGCGGGCGAGGCGCTGGTTCTCGCCGATCACCTCGTTCAGGGTGTCCGCCACCTTCCCCGCCAGCCCGGTCCAGGTCGAGGGCATGCGGATCGAGAAGTCGCCATCCCGATAGGCGGTCAGGACCTCGAGCAACACCTGGACGTCCAGCTCCTCCGCCGCCCCAGACGTGATGGCCATCTCCAACCTCCGCTCGGCCTGCAGTTACCGGGCTGGCACCGGCCTGCCCCCCACGGTCCGGCCAACCTGGGCGGCCGCAGCCACCGGAACGATCCCGGCCGGCGCCGGCATCGTCGGGCTCGCATATGAACGCGGCGGGCAGGGACGAGGTCCCACCCCAAAGCTTCGGACAGCCTAGCGAACCTCGGTGGCGATCGTCCAGCGGCGGGAGGTGGTTCCGGTCTTCGACCTCCCGCCGCAAGCGCCCCCGGCCGGCCCGCGCGGGCCGGCCGGGACGCCCGCCGCACCCTCACGCGCCCGGGCCGGGGACGCCCGCCTTCCGGCCACGGCGGCGCCGGAGGGGAGCCTTCGAACTGCAGCGGCGCTTCGGGCCGCTACGACCGCAGCACCACGGAGCCGCCCGAGCAGCCCCGAGCCGACATTCGTCGTTCAGGCTTACGCCTGACGAACCCTATCATGTCAACGTCTACCGCTGCCCCCACATACGGTGCAACTTACGTGGGTCTTACAACTGATCGTCCCAACGTTGTCACAGACACGGCAACCGCTACCCCCACAACTCACGCAGGTGGCCTTGCCGCTGCCGTTGCAGACCGGACAGATCACCTTCCCACTGCCCTTGCACCGTGGACAGACCTCGCTCATCGCCCCACACTATACCTCAGCGACCGAGCGCGACCTGATCGCTCCGTCGGCCCCCTTCGAGCCGCTCAGTGGACGGTGAGCGCACACGATTTGAGGACGCGGTGTGCACGCGCAAACCGCCTCCACCCCGGCCTCGCTCTCCGATCGGTGTGTGCTCTGGCTTGGATTCACCGACGGTCGAAGATATGCACGCATCCGCCGGTGCCGGGCGGCACCGGCCCGCCCTCAGCGGCCCAGGGTGGGAGCGCCGGCCAGGCCCCGCGTCCGCGTCGTCAGCACCTGGTCGTAGATCCGCATCAGGGCGTCGAGGTTGGCGTCCAGCGAGTAGCGCTCGACGGCCCTTTCCCTGGCCAGCCGGCCCAGCTCACGCGCCAGGTGGGGCAGCTCGCAGAGCGTGCGGATGGCGAAGCGAAGCTCGGAGCGCAGGCGCTGGGGGTCGAGCAGGATGCCCACGCCGCGCACCGCGTCGCCGTCGCAGCCCACGTCCGTGGCCACCGGGCAGAGGCCGCAGGCCATGCCCTCGAGCAGGGCCAGGGACAGCCCCTCGATGGCGGAGGGGAGGAAGAGCGCATCCGCGGCACGGAGCAGCGCGATCCGCTCCGATTCCTGAGGCACGGCGCCGGTGAAGATCACCCGACGGTCGCGGTAGCGACGCTCGAGGCGGGCGCGCTCGGGACCGGTGCCGACCAGGGCCAGCTTCACCTCCGGCGGCGGCCCCACGGAGAGGAAGCACTCGACCAGCACGTCCACGTTCTTCTCCCGGTCGAGGCGCCCCAGGTAGAGGAACAGCACCCGCGCCCCGTAGCGCTCGGCCCGGTCGGAGGGCCCAGGGCAGTAGCGCTCCACGTCCACGCCGTTGGGCACGATGGCGACGACCTCCCGAGGAACGCCCATGCGGACCAGCATTCGCGCCTGCGAGGGCCCGAAGACGATGACCCGATCGTAGTTGGCCAGGGGCACGGCATACACCTGGTAGAGGACGCGTGACAGCCCTCCCCAGAGGGAGGCCCGGGTGTCGAACGGAGCGTGGAAGGTGCCCACCACCGGCAGTCCCAGCGAATGACACAGACCGGGCAGGCTGAAGTCGAGGCTGGAGAAGGAGAGCGACACGTGCACCAGGTCCACCCGGTGCATCCGGAGCGCTTCCATCAGTCGCCGGCTCGAGCCGGGCACGGCGATGCGAAAGCGGTCGCCGACCGAGAGCGACTCCAGCGCCACCGAGGGCGATTCCTCGGCCTCGGGACCGTGGTGGACGAAGACCACCTCCGCGCCCCGCCGCCTGAGGCCGCGGGTGATCTCGCGGCTGTAGGTGGTCAGGCCGTCGCCCGCCCCCGCAGACCGCTGACCCAGCCAGGCGATCCGAAGGCCACGGGACACGATTCAAGCATAGGGCCGGCCCCCGGCGACCCCCGGAGCCCGAAGGGGCTGCCCCCTCCGGCGACCTCAGCCGACGGCGATGCCCCAGCTCGACGACCAGGACTGGCCGGGGCGCAGGACGACCAGGCCCAGGCCATTGCGGAAGGCGTCGGGCGCGCAGCTCATGGGCTCGACGCCGAGGCTCCGGCGCCGCTCCTCGGCGGGGAGGCTGTCGCCGGTGAAGATCATGAGGTACTCGAAGCCCCGCTCCATCCAGACCGTCACCCGCCGGGTCCCGTCCTCGCTCCGCAGCTCCGCCCGCGCCCTCCCGTCCGGACCCCGCTCGAGGTCAAAGAAGGCCGTGTCCATCCGGGTGGAGGCGATGGGACGGGGAGCCAGGAAGTCGAACTCGGTGCCCTCCACCGGGAGGAGCCGGCCGGTGGGGATCTGGCGCTCGTCCATTTCCATCCAGCGCCGGCCGGGGAGCCTGAGCACGCAGCCGTCGATGCCCGCCATCTGCGCCCGCACGTAGGGATGCTGGCCGGCCCCGAAGGGCGCGGGCCGGCGACCGATGTTCCGGGCGCTCATGGTCACCCGCAGCCCCTCGCCGGTCAGCTCGTAGTCGACCTCGAGCGCGAGCGCGAACGGGTACCCGGCCCGGGGGAAGAGCACGTGCCCCAGCCGCACCCGGGAGCGCGAGAACCGAACCTCCTCCCAGCTGGCCCAGCGCACCAGGCCGTGGATCGCGTTGCGGCGCTCCGGCTCGCTCAGGGGCAGCTGCATCACGCCGCCATCGAACTCGTAGCGACCGTCGGCGAGCCGGTTGGGCCACGGCATCAACACCTGCCCGCGGCCGGAGTCGGCCAGCTCGTCCGGCCCGTAGCCGTCGAGCACCGGGAACCCGTCCACCTCGTACTCGCGCAAGCCGCCGCCGACCTGCACCACCACCGCCCGCTGGTCGCCGCGCACGATCTCGTACTGACGCCCGGAGGGGTGGCGCGCCGCCTCCCGTCGGTCCCGATCGAGGTCCGCCATCTCCGTGATTGTCTATCGTGCCGCCCCGGCGCGCAGCCCTCCCAGCCAGGCGATCTCCGGGCGCGAGCGCGGCTCGCCCACCGCCAGGGCGCCGGGGCGGGTGGCGGCCAGGCCGCGGGTCACCAGGTAGGCCAGCCCGAGCGAGCCCACCAGGAGTGCGGGTACCCGCAGGGCCGGAGGCCAGCCGCCGATCACGATCCCGAGCAGGTCGAGGACGAGGACGTGGACGACGTACACGCCCAGCGAGTGCTGGCTCAGCCCCCGCACCGGCCGCCACAGCCAGGTGGCGGTGACGGCAGCCAGCCGACGCCCGCCCCAGAGCAGCGTCAGCGCCGCGGCCAGGCCCTGGAGGACCACCGCGGGCCAGAGGAAGGCGTTCGTCCCCTGTCGCCACCAGTCGTCGGCCACCCACCGGCCCTCCATCAGCACCGCCAGGCTGAGGGCCGCGGTCACGGCCAGGCCCAGGGGCCAGAGGCGGTCCAGACGGGTCAGGTGGCGGTCGTACACCCGCCCGGCGAGACAGCCGAGCAGGAACCAGCCGGCCCAGAACGGGGCCTCCACCGGGGTCAGGTAGGTGTACGGCCAGGCCAGCGATCCGGAGGCAGCGGGCCCGTGCGTGTGCAGGGCGTCCAGCGTCACCTGCACCACCAGTACCAGGCCGGCCAGCCCCGCCAGCCAACCGCGGCGGGTGGGCAGCACGGGGAGGAGCAGCGAGAGCTGGGCGACCAGGAGGAGGAAGTACAGGTGGCCGGCGCCGTAGGCGAACCACACGGCCACCTCCCCGGGATGGGGTGGGAGCTGGCCCAAGAGCACGTCCACGGCCGCGTAGACAGGGGCCCAGATCAGCCAGGGGACCAGGATCCGGAGCCAGCGCCGTCCCAGGAAGCCAGCCGGGTCCTCGGGGCGCCCGTGCGAGCGGTACAGCGCCAGGCCGCTGGCGAAGAGCAGGGCAGGGACGCAGAAGCGCGCCAGTGCGATCGCCGTCGCCACCGGCCCGTGCCCGGGAGGCGCGTCGGCCCCCGAGAGCCAGCTCCCGGCGTGGATGAAGACCACGGCCAGGAGCGAGGCAGCTCGCAGCAGGTCCAGCTCCGGCAGGCGCTGAGGCCGTTGCCGAGCTGGCTTGGCCGGACGACGAGACGGGCGGTTCGGCGTCATGTGTGCTGATGGGATCGAGGACCGGTTCGGCCCCGGCGGCCGGTTTCGAGACGCCGGCGCCGAGGGGGGATCGGCCACGGCGTGGCCGGGGACGGCCCGCCGGGCTCGGGGCAGCTTGCCCCAAGCAACTAACACAATAGATTAGCGGATTACTAACAAATTCTCCACCGCGGGGCTGCTGGAGCCGGCGGTGGGCCCGGATCGGGAGCCCTCAGCGCCCCTCCCGGGCGGCGCGCAGCAGCTGGCGCACCTCCTCGGCCGAGACCGGGGTGAAGTCCCGATACCAGAGGCCGACCGCCTCGAACGGCTCCGGGGTGGCCAGGCAGACGACCTCGTCTGCCTCCCGCTCCAGCCGGGGCAGGACCTCCGGAGGTGCCACCGGGACCGCGGCCACCAGGCGCCCCGGCCCCATCGAGCGCAGGGCCGAGAGGGCGGCACGCATGGTGGCGCCGGTGGCGAGCCCATCGTCGACCACGACCACGACCCGACCGGCCACGGGCGCCACCGGCCGATCGTCCCGGTAGGTCCGCTCGCGCTCCTCGATTTCTCGCATCGCCCGCTCGGTCGCCGCCTCGACCACCGACCAGGGGACCCCCAGGCTCTCGATGACGGTGCGGTTGAGGACGCGGACGCCGCCCGACGCCACCGCCCCCATGGCCAGCTCCTCGCGGCCGGGCACGCCCAGCTTCCGGACCAGGAACACGTCCAGCTCCGCCCCCAGCCGGCGGGCCACC
>DASRBU010000329.1:0-2331 GCA_035653475.1 Candidatus Dormiibacterota bacterium
CGAATCAGGATGAAGGTGACGATCGAGATCAGCAACAGCTGCGGCACCAGCAGCAGAAGCCGCCGGAGCACGTAGAGGCCTACCTGCATCGCCTAACTCTCCAGCTGATCACGGGACCTCAGGATCCTCCGTCCATTCTCGCCTGCCCGGCCGGGGATGTCAACCGGGCGCCCGTTTGGTTCTATCCTGCCTCCACCCGTCCGCGCGCCCCGCCAGCGAACTCACCCCCTCGATGTAGACCGTGCTCAGGATCTGACTCAGCGCCTCCGGGCTGAGGGGCCGCTCCGGGTCGAACCAGAATATGGTCCAGTTGAGGAGGTTAAGCAGGGAAAGCGTGAGATACCTAGGCTCGATGTCGGCCCGGAAGATGCCCTCCCGCTGGCCTTCTGCTATCACCTCGCCGACCAGGGCTTCGTAGCGATCGCGAAGTCGGATGACCTCACTTCTGCGCTCGCCGGTCAGCGAGCGCAGCTCGATCAGCATGGTGGCGTGCTTGTCCCGGTCGGCCAGCATGCTGGTGACGTGGTGGTGGATCAGCCGGCGCAGACGGTCGGTGGCGTCTGTTCCCTGGTGGACAGACTGCTCGGCCGCCTCCTGGACGCGCTCTAGAGCGTCGATGCAGAGCCTATAGAGGAGTTCCTCTTTGCCCTCGATATGGTGGTAGAGGGAACCCTTCTGGAGGCCCACCAGCCTCGCGATCTCGCGAGTGGTAGTGGCCGCGTAGCCCTTGGCCCAGAAGAGCCGCGCGGCGATGGCGAGCATCCGCTGGAAGGTGCCCGCAGCGTCTTCTCCGGCCCCGACGTGGCTCACCCGCGCCTGGTCAGTCACAGCCACCTCCCCGGCAGGCCGACGGTCACAGGTCAGTCCTCCAGCCGCCCTGTGGCCTGATCTTCCTGGCCTCCGGGATGACCTCTTCGCCCAGTCGCTGAGCCTGCTCGGCGAACTCGGCGTAACTCCGTGAGGGGCAGATGGGGGCCATCACTAGTAGCGAGTAGCCGGCGTCAGCGAAGCGCTGGAGGTCACTGAGGATCTGGTCGGCGGTCCCGCCCAGGATCCGGCGCGGCCTACGCGTGGACTCCTCGTCGTCCGCCCCCGTGATGCGAAAGGAGGTCAGACCCAGCATCGCGATCTCCCCTGGGTCCCGCTGCAGGCGCTCCGCCTCCCGCCTGACCTCATCCTGGACCGCCTGGTACTCGTAGGGATCGGTGTTGGGCCTGGTCAGGATGGGGAAGAGTCCCTCAGCCCGGCGGGCGACCAGCCGGGCGCCGGCCTTGGTGATGGCCCCGACCACGATCGGAGGTCGTGGCCTGCGCACGGGGAGCGGGAAAATGGTCATGCGGTCGAAGCTGAAGAACCGTCCATGAAACGTAACCTGACCCTCGCGCCAAGCTTGATCGTAGATCTGGATACACTCGTCGAGCACCTTCAGCCGCTCAGCATGGTATGTATGCCCGAGGGCCTCGAACTCCTCCTTCATCCAGCCGCAGCCCACTCCCATCACCAGCCGGCCACCGCTCAGGTAGTCCACCGTCATGAACTGACGGGCGTCGCTCAGCGGGTGGCGGTAGGGCGCGATCAGGACGCTCGGCCCCATCTTGATCCGGCTGGTGGTAGCTGCAATGGCACCCATGACAACAGCGCCATCCAGGATGTTGGGCCGGCGTGGGTAGTGGCGCTTGCTACCCCCCACATCCTCCTCATCGGGCCCACGGTGGCGTACCTCGGGATTGGACTCGCCTTCCACATGGACCGGCGACACCGAGCCAGGGGAGTCCTCGGGAAGCGAGACGTGATCACCCATCCAGACCGAGTGGTAGCCGAGCTTCTCCGCCAGCTGAGCCGATTCGACCGGCTTCATCTCATCCGCAGGCATGGGCTGGTGCCACCAATCAGTGTCGTCCCGGTTGGTCACGCCGTGTGTGTTGAGGAACAGTCCTAGCTCCACCTTCTCCCTCTACCTTGCTGCGCTCGCGCGCTGCTCGCGCAGCTTCAGCTCGCGCCGCCGGATCTTACCGGTGATGGTCTTGGGCAGCTCGTCCACGAACTCGACTCGCCGGGGGTACTTGTAGGGCGCGGTCACCCTCTTCACGTGCTCCTGAAGCTCAGCGGCCAGGCGCGGGCTTGCCTGCTGTCCGGGCGAGAGGACCACAAAGGCCTTGACCACCTCCCCCCGGATGGGATCCGGGCTGCCCACTACTGCCGACTCCGCCACCGCAGGGTGGGAGGCCAGCGCGCTCTCCACCTCGAAGGGCCCGATCCGGTAGCCGGCGGAGAGGATCACATCGTCCCCCCTGCCCACAAACCAGTAGTAGCCGTCACTGTCCACCCAGG
>DASRBU010000330.1:0-10617 GCA_035653475.1 Candidatus Dormiibacterota bacterium
CCGCGGCGGCGGCGGCGCTGCCCAGGATGAGGGGCGGGTAGGCCCAGTCGAGCGTGCCCTTGGAGGCGATGATGCAGGCCTTCCTCGCCGCCGGGTCGCGCCGCAGGGCCCGCTCCACCTCCTCGCGCACGATCTGGCGTAGCTCCTTCTCATCGAGCACGGCCGGTCGGCCGTGGCGTGCCTCAACCGACATGGGCAACCTCCTTGGCCGCGGTTTCGGGATCGGAGGGCGGGGCGGCGGTGGCGCGGGCACCGTCCGCCCGGGGCCGCGGACCTCCCGCGGAGGATCGGAGCGGCCTCGCCAGGCCGCCTCCGGCGCGGACCCCGACGGCCGGACCGGCGTTCCCGCTCCCGTGGCCCGGCGCCGGGGGCGGCCGGAGGCCGCCGATCCCACGCCACGCCTCCCCGGCGTCCCGTCCGCGTCCGGACGGGCGTGCCTCGGGATCGAGCGGGAAGGGGTCGTGGTGCTCGCGCTCCGCGGGCAGCGGCCAGCCCGGGCCGAGCGCCCTCGCCGGGCGCGCGCGGACCCGGGCGGCCCCGGCCCGGACGCCGCGCGCCGGCGCGTTCACGAGCCCCCTTCCCAGGCCGGGGCCGTCTCGGGCAGCCGATAGGCCTCGGGCGCCGGACGCAAGGGCCGGAGCAGCCAGCGTGGGCGGTAGGTGCCGTCGGGCGAGAAGCGGGGCGCCGGGCGCGTCATCCGGAGCCAGCGGCGGTAGACCTCGGCCGAGCGGGCCGTGTCCACCACCACGTCCCCGTAGGCGTCGCCGGGCTCGGCCCGTCGCACCCGCACTGCCTGGTGCCAGCAGTGCTGGCCGGAGATGGGGTCGGGGTGGACGGGAAAGGTCAGGTTCTGGTGGACGCCACCGTCGCTCCACCAGATCCTCCTGGTATCGGGGTCGGCCGACTCGTAGGGCACCACCCCCCTCTTCCGGGTCAGTCGCCAGCGGCTCCCCTCCCGGGCCAGGCCGACCGTCGCCATCATCTGGCCCTGCCCGGCCTGCCCTTCCGGCCGCCACCGCCCCATGTGGTGGCTGCAGGCCACCACCCCGGGACGGATGCCCTCCGTCACCCAGGCCTTGAGCACGAAGTGACCGATCTCCGTCTCCACCCGCACCAGCTCCCCGGTCCGGATCCCGCCCAGCCGGGCGGCGTCCTCGGGATGGATCCAGAGCGGGTTGGTGTGGGCGATCTCGTCCAGCCACTTGGCGTTGGCGCTGCGGGTGTGCACCTGGATCGGAACCCGGAAGGTGGGCAACAGCACCAGCTGCCCCTCCTGCAGGTTGTCCGGGTGGACGTGGCTCCTGACGTAGGTCGGGATGGCGTACTCGGGCCAGCCCCAGTCGGCGAGGGTCGAGGAGAAGAACTCCAGCCGGCCGCTGGGGGTGGGGAACCCGCGCCGCACCCGACCGTCGACGTGCACACCCACCATCCGCCGCCCCTCGGCGTCGCCGTCGGGCATGCCCTCGGGCACGAGGTTGGCGCTCTCGGGCTTCGGGGCCCGGGTGAAGACGCGGCCGAGGTGGTCGATGCGGACGTCGATCAGCTCCGCCTCCGGCACCTCCTGCTCGTGCCAGGGCCCGATGCTGCGGCCGACCTCGAAGGCGCCGTAGCGGCGCATGTACTGGAGCGGCGTCAGGCCCTCGGCGGCCGCCCTCTCCGGCAGGCCGGGCACCGAGTGCTCGAAGATCCAGCCGTAGTACTCGTCCACGGTCAGCTTGGTCCCGGGGCGTTCCCGGGACTCGAACCAGCGCCGGATCCCGAGCTCGCCATCGGGGTCGATCCGCCAGCTGAGCTCGATCCAGAACTCGTTCTCCTCCCAGACCTGGCCCGGGTTCACCTCCCGGGTGTCGGCCGGCCGCGCTCCCAGCCGCTCCCGCGCCGCCCGCAGCACCGGCTGCCGGAAGCCGATCCACCTGGCGTCGTGGGTCTCGTAGGAGTGCAGGTCGTGGCGCTCCGAGGCGTGCCCCATGGGTAGCACGTAGTCGGCGAAGAAGGCGGTCTCGTTCCAGGTCGGGGTCAGGGCGACGTGCAGCCCGATCTTGTCCGGGTCGCAGAGGACCTCGATCCAGCTGAAGCCGTCGGGGTTGGTCCAGACCGGGTTGTAGACCCGGGTGAAGTAGACCTCCAGCCGCCCCCGTCCTTCGCGCAGGAAGTGGGGGAGCAGGAACGACATCTCGTTGGTGGCCAGCGGGTACTCGGGCGGCCAGGTGAGCTCGTTCCACCTCTGGGGATGGGGCGGCACGTGGATGGGCCGGGGAACGAACTTGTTCCAGGTGTTGGGGTAGGTGCCTCCCTCGGTGGCGACCGCGCCCAGCAGCGCGTTGAGCAGGAACAGGCAGCGGGCGGTCTGCCAGCCGCCCAGGTTGCCGGCCGCGGCCGAGCGCCAGTTGTGGGTGGCGAGCCGGGTCCCGGCGCTGGCCACGATCTCCGCCACCTCCCGGATGACCTCTGGCGCGAGGCCGGACTCGCGCGCCGCGAACTCGAACGTGTACTCGCGGTAGAGGTCCCTCAGTGTCTCCTCGAAGCGCTCGAAGCTGGGCTCCACCTCGGGGTGTCGGCGGGCCAGGTACTCCTGCCAGTTCCACCAGCGCCGCACGAAGTCGCGGTCGTAGGCGCCCGACTGGATCAGGTGGTTGGCGATGGCCAGCAGCACCGCCGGCTCGCTGCCCGGGTAGGTGGGGAGCCAGTGGTCGGCGTGGGTGGCGGTGTTGGAGAGGCGGGTGTCGAAGACGATCAGCTTCGCCCCCCTCTGCTTCGCCTCGAGCACGCGCTGGGCGTGCGGGTTGAAGTAGTGGCCCGCCTCCAGGTGGGCGCTGACCAGGACGATCACCCGGGCGTTGGCGTGGTCGGGGCTGGGCCGGTCGATCCCCATCCAGTGGTGGTAGCCGGAGCGGCCCCCGGCCGAGCAGATGTTGGTGTGGGTGTTGTGGCCATCCACCCCCCAGGCCGCCAGCACCCGCTCGGTGAAGCCATCCTCGCCGGGCCGACCGACGTGGTACATGACCTCGTTCCGGCGCCCCTCCAGGATGGCGGTCCGGATACGGGCGGCGATGTCGTCCAGGGCCTCGTCCCAGCTCACCCGCACCCACCTGCCCTCTCCGCGTCCGCCCGCGCGCCGGAGCGGGAAGAGGATGCGGTCGGGGTCGGTGACCTGGTTCAGGGTGGCCGGACCCTTGGCGCAGTTGCGGCCCCGGGAGCCGGGATGCTCCGGGTTGCCCTCGAACTTCCGTACCTGGAGGGTGTCCCGGTCGACGTAGGCCAGCAGCCCGCACCCGGACTCGCAGTTGAAGCAGACGGTGGGGACCAGCAGGTAGTGCCGCTCCGAGCGCCGGGGCCACGCCTTCGACTCCAGCTCCACCCAATCGTCCCAGCGCTCTTTGGGGGGGAACGAGGCGAGGTGGGCACGGCTGGGACCGGGGTAGAAGGTCTCCCCGCGCGCCTCCACCTCACGGCGGTCGACGCCGACGCGACGGTTTGGCTCTTCGAGGTTCATCTCCGCACTTCGAGGTTCATGCCAGTGGCACCGATTGGCCGGCCTGCACGTACGCGTGCTCGTGCGCCAGCAGGCCGAGGAGCGCGAAGGGGAAGGCCCAGAGGCCGATCAAGGGCGCCGCCAGGGCGACCGCGACCAGGACCACACCCGCCCAGAAGGGACGGGCCCAGCGCCCGGTGACCATCTCCTGCAGGGCGAGCCGGACGTGGGCGGTGACGTGCGTCAGCGACGCCTCGCCCAGGACGAGGAGGAGGTGGACCAGGGCGCTGCCGGCGAGGACCCACTCGAGGTCGTGCGAGGCGGTCGGCTCCAGCCAGGCGGACAGGGGCAGGAGCAGGGCCGAGGAGAGGAGGAAGGCCTGGACGGCGAGGTGCGCGGGCAGGAGCGGGCTCTGCCAGAGGTCGCGCGCCCTGGCCTGGGCGAACAGGAAGGCCGTGTAGACGGCGGTCAGCAAGGCCAGGGGTAGGCCCGGGGCCATGAGGCCGCGCTGGAGCGCCCCGAGCCCGAAGAGGCTCGCCGCCAGGTGCGCCGCCAGCACCAGCGCGTAGGCGGCGATGACGAACGCCCCCCGCACCAGCCAGCTCCGCCACTGCGGACGGATGAAGATGAGGTGGAAGCGGAAGGGGTGCTTCAGGTCCCAGATCAGGAGCAGGCCGGTGAGGCCGAGGAACAGGCCCGAGGCCACCGGCGCCGCCCACCGCCAGAGGGGGCTCGAGGCGGGGAGGCGGCCGCCGAGGACGAGGAGCAGCGTCAGCAGGTAGGTGCCGGCCGCCAGCCCCTTGGTCCAGGTGTAGAGGCTCACCCGCCAGCCCCAGGGCGCGTCGTGGCCGACGTCGTAGGAGAGGAGCGCGGCGGCGGAGCTGTTCCCGCCCGTCCCCGGGCTCGAGCGCCCCGGCCCCGAGCGCCCTGCCGGGCTGCCGGAGACGACCTCCCCCGACTGCTGGCTCCACATGAAGAGCCCGCCCTCCGGCCGGCGGGCGGCCAGCGGGTCGAGCGTCGCCTGGTGGGCGCCCCGGTAGAAGACCTTGGGGTACGTGTGCTTCTCGGGGCGACGGACGGCCACCGGCGAGCGGTTGACGATCTCGGCGACCTGGGAGGTGGGGTCGTCGAGGTCCCCCACCAGGATGGCCTGGGTCGGGCAGACCACCACGCAGGCCGGTTCCAGGCCCTGGTCGATCCGGTGGGCGCAGAAGTTGCACTTCTCCGCCGAGTGGTCCTCGGGGTTGATGAAGATGGCGTCGTACGGGCAGGCGGCGATGCAGGCCTTGCAGCCGATGCAGATCGACTTGTCGAAGTCCACGATCCCGTCCGGCCGCCGGTACATGGCCCCGGTGGGGCAGGCCTGGACGCAGGGCGCGTCTTCGCACTGGTTGCAGCGGGTGACCTGGAAGGCGCGGCGGGCCTGGGGGAAGGTGCCCACCTCGACGCTCTTCACGTAGGTCCGGGTGACGCCCAGGGGCACCGCGTTCTCCGACTTGCAGGCCGTGGTGCAGGCGTGGCAGCCGATACAGCGGCTCTGGTCCAGCACCTTGGCCCAGCGGAGCTGGCCCGAAGCGGCCGGTGCGCCGGGGGCCGGCCGTGCCGGGGCGGTCATCGCTCCCCGGCCAGCGCCGCGGCGCGCTCCCGGACGCTGCCGCAGACCAGCTCGCACATCTGGAGCAGGCTCTGGTCGGCGATGCGGTAGAGGACCGTCGCGCCCTGCCGCCGTCGGGTCACCAGCCCCGCCTCGGCGAGCCGGGCCAGATGCTTGGAGGCGTTCTCGCGGCCCACCCCGGCCCTGGCCGCCAGCTCGCCGGCCGGGGTCTCGCCGGCCTCGTGCAGCGCCCTGAGCAGCCTGAGCCGGGTCGGGTCGCCGAGGAGCGCGAAGCGTCTGGCGACCTCCTCCAGGAGGGCATCGGGAACCACGCCGGGCAGGCTACCATGACGTGCATCTGTGATCAAGTGTTCACGTCATCGATCATGACCGGTGGCGGGCCCGAGCCCGTCGTCGGGAGGAGGGGCGGACGAGGGACGCGCTCAGGACCAGGCTGCTGACCGAGCCGGCGCGCCCGGCCTCCGTGCGCGGCTTCCGCCACGCCCCCTGGCTGGTGGTGGGCACGGTCTGCGTGGGGGCCTTCATGGGCCAGCTGGACGCCAGCATCGTGACCCTGGCCCTGCCCACCCTGCGCGGCGAGTTCCACGTCGGCCTGGGGGCGATCGAGTGGGTCGCGCTCGCCTACCTGGTGGTGCTGGTCTCGATGGTGACCGTGGTGGGCCGGCTGGCGGACATGGCCGGCCGCAAGCTCCTCTACACCTACGGCTTCGCCGTCTTCACGCTCGGCTCGGCCCTGTGCGGCCTTGCCCCCGGCCTGTTGACCCTGGTCGGGGCCCGCGTCCTGCAGGCGGTGGGAGCGGCCATGCTCCAGGCCAACAGCGTGGCCCTCATCACCCAAGCCATGCCCCCTCGCCGGCTCGGGCGCGGCATCGGCGTCCAGGGAGCGGCCCAGGCCCTGGGCCTCGCCCTCGGCCCGGCGGTGGGAGGGCTGCTGATCGGGCTCGGCGGCTGGCGCCTGATCTTCTTCGTCAACGTCCCCGCCGGCTTGCTGGGCCTGGTGTCGGGCTGGTTCCTGCTCCCCCGTACCCGCGGGCTGCGGCCCGGGCAACGCTTCGACGGCTGGGGCGCGGCGCTGCTGATGCCGGCGGTGGGGGCCCTGATGGCCGCCCTCTCCTTCGGCCCGGAGGAGGGCTGGCTCTCGCCTCCCATCCTGGGGCTGGCCGGGGCGGCGCTGGCGTTCGGGGCGGGCTTCCTGGCCCGGGAGCGCAGCGCCCCCGATCCCCTGGTGCGGCTGACCATGTTCCGCAGCACCGCCTTCAGCGCCGGCATCGGAAGCGGGCTCCTCTCCTACCTGGTGGCGTTCGGGCTCCTCTTCGTGGTGCCCTTCCACCTGGAGGCCGCGGGCGCCGGCCCGGTGGCCGCCGGGCTCCGGCTGACCGTGCTGCCAGCGGCCCTGGGGCTGGTCGCCCCCCTCGCCGGGCGGCTGGGGGACGTGCTGGGGCCGAGGCCGATCACCGTGCTGGGCATGCTCCTCGCCGCCGTCGGCCTGCTCCTGGTGGCGGCGGCGCCGGGGCCATCCTGGCTGCTGCTCCTCGAGCTGGCGCTGATCGGGGCCGGGCTGGGCGCCTTCACCCCCGCCAACAACGCCGCCATCATGTCCAGCGCCCCCCGTGAGCACCGGGGCGTGGCCGGGGGGATCCTCAACCTGACCCGCGGCCTCGGCACCTCCCTAGGGGTGGCCCTGACCGGGGTGGTCTACCTGCTGGGGCGCCCGGGCGAGCTGGTGTTGCCCGCCCTCCTCCTGGCCGCCGCCTCGCTGGCCGCGGCAGGGCTGGCGGCGGTGGGGCTCGGCGGACGGGGCTCGGCGGACGAGACCCGGTGAGGCGCCCTCACCGCCGGCCCCGCCTCCGGGGCCGTGCCGCGCCTGGGAGGCCGGGACGCCGGGTGCGTCACCCGTCGGGGTCCGTGCCCGCCCCCCGGGGTAGGCTGTGGCGGTGGTCGGAGATCCAGTCGTGGCCGAGGCGGGGTGGGCCGCCGAGCCCACCCCCGAGCAGCGGGCGGCGATCGAGGCCGGCCCGGAGGGCGCCTTCCTGGTCGCCGCCGGGCCGGGGACGGGCAAGACCTTCACCATGGTGCGCCGCTTCCTCTGGCTGGTGGGCCGGGGCGTCGAGGCGGAGTCGGTGCTGGCCGTCACCTTCACCGAGGCCGCGGCCAACGAGCTGCGCGAGCGTCTCTCCCGAGAGCTGGGGCGGCCGCTGGACGAGGCCTGGATCGGCACCTTCCACGGCGTCTGCGCCCGGCTGCTCCGGGAGGACGCCTACCTGATCGGGGTCCCCCGGGAAGTGCGGGTGCTCGACGAGCTGGGGCAGCGGCTGATGGTGGAGCGGCTCCAGGCGCGCCTGCGCAGCGGCGACGAGCCGGGGCTGGATCGGGAGTTCGAGGCCTTGAGCCCGGACGAGGTCGCCGACCTGGTCCAGCACGGCCTCGCCTTCGCCCTCAAGCTCAAGGGGCGGGGCGTGCTGCCGGAGGAGTTCCGGGAGCGGGCGCTGGAGATCCACGGCCGCCGGGGCGCCGGCGACGCCGCCGCCCGGGCCGAGCAGGAGGCGGTCGAGGTCCTCTACACGGTCTACTCCGCCTACCAGTCCTGGTTGCGGGAGGCGGGGCGGATGGACTTCGACGACCTGATCCTGACCGTTATCGCGGCGCTGCGGGAGAACCCGGAGTTCCGCTCCCGCTGCCGCCGGCGCTTTCGCTACCTCCTGGTCGACGAGTTCCAGGACACCAACCGCATCCAGCTGGAGCTGATCCGGCTGCTCGCCGCCCCGGAGTTCGGCAACGTCACCGTGGTCGGCGACGCCAAGCAGTCGATCTACGGCTGGCGGGACGCCGACATCGAGAACATCCGGACACGCTTCCCCGGCCGGAGGCTGCCCCTGACCGTCAACCGGCGCTCGGTGCAGGAGATCCTCGACCTTGCCACCGACTTCATCCGTCGCGATCCGAGCTTCGCCTCCGAGCCCGACCTGGTCGCCGCCCGGGCCGGGGCGGCGGGTGCCCGGCCGGACCCTCCGATCTCGATCATGATGGCGGCCGACTCCCGGCGCGAGGCGCGGCTGGTGGCGGGCGAGATCCGGCGCCTGGTCGAGTCGGGGCGCCGGCTCTCCGAGATCGCCGTCCTCGCCCACTCGGTGAAGCTGCTGCCGCGGGAGTTCGAGGAGGAGTTCCGGGCCCACGACATCCCCTACCTCACGGTCGGGGGGACCGGCTTCTTCGACCGCGAGGAGCTCAAGGACGTGGTGGCGCTGGTCCGGCTGGTGGCGGACCCCATGGACGACGCGGCGCTGGTCCGCGTCCTCCAGGGACCGGTGGTGCGGATGGGGGACGCCGAGATGTACCGGCTGGCCTGCCGCCGGATCGGTCGCTGGGGCATGAGGCTGCGGGATTGCCTGGACGCGTCGCGTGGCGAGGGCTGGCCGGAGCTGTCCTCGGCCACGGCCCGGCGGGCGGAGCGGATGCTGGAGGTCGTCGACGGCGTGACCGAGGTCCGCGACGGCCTGACCGTGGCCGACCTGCTCAACCGCCTGCTCGAGGGCAGCGGGTACCTCCGGCACTGCCAGGTGCGCTCCCGCCGGGAGGGGCCGCGCCCCCTGCACAACCTGCGCAAGATCTTCCAGATGGCCGAGCGCTTCGAGCGCGACGCGCCGCTGGCCGGCATGGCCGAGTTCTCCAGCTACCTGGAGAGGGTGGGCGGCGCCCTGCTCCCGGCCGAGGCGTCGGTGCCGGAGGCCGAGGCCGTGCACCTCTCGACCATCCACGGGGCCAAGGGCCTCGAGTTCCCGATCGTCTTCCTGGTCGACCTGCGGCCGCCCAACCCCCGGGACCAGGAGCGCTACTTCTTCGACCCCGAGGGGCCTGGCTTCGTGATGAAGTACTGGCGCCAGGGCCGTCATCCGCGCTTCAAGGAGCACGCGCCCGGGGCGCGCACCGTGGCCCTGGCCCGACAGGAGCGGCGACGGGCCGTGTACGTGGCCCTGACCCGGGCTCGCGACCTGCTCTACGTCAGCGCCCCTCGCTCCGAGAGCCGGCCGGAGGAGGTCGACGCGGAGGCGGACGACCACTTCGCCGAGATCCTCTCCTGGGCCCTCGAGCATCCCCGGTCGGCCCGGGTGGTTCAGGCGGAGCAGCTGCCGCTCCCGGTCGCCCGGAGATCGCCGCCCGAGTCCCCGGTGCCGGTCATGACCCTGGTCGCGCGCCTGGAGCTGCTGAGGCGGTCGGATCGGGGCCCGGCGAGCCGGGTCGGGCCTCGGCCGGCGCCGCTCCGGCTCAGCTTCACCCAGCTCCACGAGTACGAGGTCTGTCCCGTCCGCTACCGCTTCCGCTACGTCTGGCAGGTGCCCGCTCCCCCCGACGAGCTGCTCGACCAGCGCGAGGGCGAGCCCGGCCGGGCCGCCGCCGAGCTGGGGGTGGCGGTGCACCGGGCGCTGGCGGCCTGGCACGCGGTCGGGGGAGACCTGCTCGCCCTCTACCGGGGCCCGGACGAGGGCCGGCGGATGCTGGCCGCCTACCTCGCCCATCCCCTGGCCCACGCCCCCACCTGGGGCACGGAGGTCGAGTTCAGCCTGTGGCTCGACGACGGCATCCGCCTCTCCGGCGCCGTCGACCGGGTCTGCGGGCCGGGGGGGCCGAGCACCCTGGTCGACTACAAGACCAACGCCCGACTCGACGACCGACTCCGAGCCGCCTACGCCACCCAGCTCCAGATCTACGGCCTGGCCGCCCGTCGCGGTCTGGTGCGGGGCGCACCCCCCGGCGCCGACCCCGAGCTGATCCTCTTCGACCTGCGACGGGGCGAGGCGATCGAGGTGCCCCCGGATCCCGAGGGCGCCGAGCGGCGGGTGCGGGAGGTGGCCCGCCGGGTGACGGCCGGCGACTTCCGGCTGGGGCCCGAGCACCGGGACCGACCCTGCGGCCTCTGCGCCTACCGCCCGCTGTGCACGGAGCGACGCTGACCCCTTTCGGGCCGGGGGCCGAGGACGGGGAGGAGCCGCCCCTGGAGGAGCGGTACTTCGAGCGCCGGGAGATCCGGGAGGCGATCGCCTTCGCCGAGCGGGGAGGGATCGCCGTCCACCGCAACCTGGACGCCTACGACGGCCGCCTCTCCCCCCGGGGGGTGGTCATGCGCAAGCCCTTCCTACACGTGATCGGGCTGCGGCCGCGGCTGGAGGCCTGGGGGCGCCGGCACGGCCTGAGGCCGGAGTGGATCCAGCCCGAGGGCCGGCGGCGGGTGGCCCACTACGACGTCTTCGGTCCGCTGGCCGAGGCCTTGATCGCGCGCCTCCGGGCTCAACCCCGAGCCGGGGACGAGGGAGGGAGAGGCGTCGGCGGGGCCGCCGGGGTAGAATGACGCGAAGCGTCAAGGCGCCTCGGTGGGTAGGTGGATCGGCACCGGATGGAGGTCACGATGGCGAACCACGGGACGGGACGGGATCCATGGAGCGAATGGCGGCGGCATCCCACGGTGGAGCGGGCGGTGACGGCGTCCCGCAGGCTGGGGGAGCGCGCCGCCCGGATGGGCCGGGAGGCGTCGGGC
>DASRBU010000331.1:0-3128 GCA_035653475.1 Candidatus Dormiibacterota bacterium
CGGCCCGTCCAGGGTGGGCACCTCGATCCGGTCACCCAGGGCGGCCTGGATCATGTTGATCCGGAGGTCGTAGAACACGTCCTCGTCCTGCCGTCGCAGCTGCGGGTGCGGCTTGACCTTGAGGACGATGTAGAGGTCGCCGGGCGGGCCGCCGCGCAGGCCCGCCTCGCCCTCGCCGCTCAGGCGGATCTGAGAGCCGGTGTCGACCCCGGGCGGAATGCGGACGCTCAGTCGGCGACGGCGTTCCACCCGACCCTGTCCGTGGCAGGCGCCGCACGGGGTGCGCAGGACGCGGCCGGCACCCGAGCACGAGGGGCAAGTGGTGATGTTGACCACGGCGCCGAAGATCGAATGGGCCTGCCGCCGCACCTGTCCGCTGCCGCCGCAGGTTCCGCACGTCTCCCAGCCCGTGCCGGGCTGGGCGCCGGTGCCGCCACACGTCTGGCAGGTGACCAGCCGCGGCACCTCGATCTCCTTCTCCGTCCCCCGGTACGCCTCCTCGAAGCTGATGGTCAGGTCGTAGCGGAGGTCGTCGCCCCGGGCGGAGCGGCCCGTGGCCCGGCGGCCGAAGCTGCCGAAGGCATCGCCGAAGAAGGACTCGAAGATGTCCCCGAAGCCGAAGCCCTCGAAGCCGCCGAACCCGGGGCCACCTTGGCCCACCCCGGCCTGGCCCACGCCGGCGTGCCCGAACCGGTCGTAGGCGCGCCGCTTCTCCGGGTCGGAGAGGACGGCGTAGGCCTCGTTGATCTCCTTGAAGCGCTCGGCCGCGGCGGGGTCACCCGGATTGCGATCCGGGTGGTGCTGCATGGCCAGCCTGCGGAAGGCCCGCTTGAGATCCTCCTGGCTGGCGTCCCTGCGGACGCCCAGGATCTCGTAGTAGTCGCGCTTGACCGCCAACGCCCTACTCGGACCGGGATGGCGGCCGCGCCACCCTCACCAGGGCGGGCCGCAGGACGCGGTCGTGGATGCGATAGCCGGGACGCAGCTCGGCCACCACGGTGTCCTCGGGGTGATCCCCGGATTCCTCCGCCCCCACCGCCTCGTGGAGGCTGGGATCGAAGCGAACCCCGACCGACTCGATCCGCTCCACGCCGACCGAGGCCAGGACCTCCTCGAGTTTCTGGAAGGTGAGGCGGACGCCCTTCAGCCAGTTCTGGTCCACGCCCGCCGGCGCGTGGTCGAGGGCCAGCTTGGCGTCGTCGAGGACCGGGAGCAGCCGTTCGGCCACGGTGGCGGCGGCGAAGCGCATGGTCTCCAGCTGCTCCTGGCGGGCCCGCTTCCTGAAGTTGTCGAAGTCGGCGGCCAGACGCAGATGGCGGGCGTTGGCCTCCTCCAGCCGCGAGGCCAACTCCTCGATCCGGCGATCGCGCTCGTCCGGCTCGGCCGGGGCCTCCGGGCCGGCCGCCTCGTCACCGGCTGGCCCCTGCGACCCGTCGGCGGCGGACGCGGCGGGACCACCTTCCCCGCCGACGACCTCCTCCACCGGCGCCTCCGTGGCTCCGGCCCCCTCCGGGACCCGATCGTCCGGCCCGGGAGGGTGGGTTCCGCCTTCGGGGTCCGGGCCACCTGCGGAGGCCGAACCCTCGGGCGGCGTCGTCTCCTGACGATCGTTCTCTCGCTTCGACGGCATCGTTCCTCTTGATACCGCGCGGTTCCGCCTGCTCAAACCTGCCACCTCTCCAGACCGCGCCACGGCTCCGCGCCGATCACCCGGCCCGCGGACGCGAGGCCGGCCAGCAAACCTTATCGGCTCGGTCCTACCTTACGCGTAGGCCTCCGCCATACGCTCGCTGGCCCAGCGAGCGACCGTCCGCAGCCGCCCCACCACCTGGGGGTAGTCCATCCGGGTGGGGCCGATCACACCCAGCACGCCCCGGATGCGATGGCTCGGACCGTAGGTGGTGAGGACCAGCGTGCAGGGGTGGAGCTGGCTCATCTCGTTCTCGGAGCCGATGACGATCTGGAGATCGGAGTCCGCCACCAGCTGCTGGAGCAGCGCCGCCAGGTGGCGGCTCTCCTCCAGCACCTCGAGGACCTGGTGCAGCCGCGAGGCCTGGGCGAACTCCGGCTGTCGGACCAGGTTGCGGACCCCGTCGTGGATGACGATGGTATCGGAGCTCCGCTCGAACTGCTCCAGCACCTCGCCCACCCTGATCAGGATCTCCTTCTCCAGGCCCTCGCCCAGCCGCTCGATCCGGGCCGCGACCTCGTCGCGGTCCTTCCCGGGCAGCTCCCGGTTGAGCTTGTTGGCGAGCCGGGTCAGCTCGCTCTGAGCGACCGGTCGGCTGGTGGTGGCCACGTGCTGCCGCAGGAGGTTCCCCTCCACCAGCACCACGATCAGCACCGCCCGAGCCTCCAGGGAGGCCAGGTCGACGTGCTTGATCCGGGCCAGGGGGCCGCTCGGAGAGCTGGCCACGGCGGCGTTGCGGGTCACCGTGGCCAGGATCGTGGCCACGCGCTCGAGCAGGAGCTGGGGGTCGTGGGGCGCGAGCCGCAGCTCTCCCTGGATGTAGGACTCGATCTGGGAGGGGACCGGCTCCAGGTCCATCAGGAAGTCGACGAAGTAGCGGTACCCGCGGTCGGTGGGAACCCGGCCCGCCGAGGTGTGCGGCTGGGCCAGGTACCCCAGGTCGCCCAGCTCCGAGAGCTCGTTGCGGATCGTGGCCGAACTCAGGTTGAGGAAGTGGCGGCTGACCAGCTGCTGCGAGCCCACGGGAACGGCCGTGACCGTGAACTCGCGCACGACCGCCTTCAGGATCTCCTGTTTTCTCGGCTCCAACGGAGTTAGCACTCCCGGGGATGGAGTGCCAACAGTCTACCGCAGGTTCGGCCTCCGGTAAGGCCCGGCTCCGATCCGGAGGACCGTCCAGGGACGCTGCCGAGACGATGGCGAGGTCCTCACCCCCGAGGCCCTCGACTGCGTCCCCGGTCCCGACGGCCCGGGCCATGGCCGGCGCGGTTCGCATTCTCGATCCCTCCCCGGCCCACCCCGGGAAGGGCAACGGCACTCAGAGCACCGCCAGCGCGATCTGGTTGTGGAGATCGAGACCCCGGCCGGTGGGCACCCAGCGCGGGCCCCGGCGCTCCACCAGGCCGAACCCCTGGAGCTCGCCCAGCCGCCCTTCGAA
>DASRBU010000332.1:0-4095 GCA_035653475.1 Candidatus Dormiibacterota bacterium
TTCTTCTTCCTCAACTACCCGGGTGGGGCGGGCCTCATGCGGGGGGCCGTGTTCGGCCGCATCGCCGGTGGCAACGCCGCCGTCCTGGCGGCCGAGCGGCGCTAGCGACCGGCGCTCCGGGGCCGGGCGGCGCTCTCCGCCGGGCGGGGCACGGCCGTCGCCCGCCCCTTCAGCGGAGGCCCAGGTAGGCCTCGACCACGCGGCGGTCGTCGCTGAGCTGCTCCCCGGTCCCGGAGAGCACGATCCGGCCGTTGTCGATGACGTAGGCGTGGTCGGCCACCCGCAGCGAGAGCCGGGCGTTCTGCTCCACCAGCAGGATGGTCAGCCCCTCGCTCTGGAGCCGGCGGAGGACGTCGAAGAGGACCAGCACCACCTTGGGGGCGAGGCCGGTCGAGGGCTCGTCGAGGAGGAGCAGCCTGGGGTCGGTCATCAGCGCCCTCCCGATGGCCAGCATCTGCTGCTCGCCGCCGGAGAGACTCCCCGCCCGCTGTCGCATCCGCGCCCGGAGGGCGGGGAAAAGCTCCAGCACCTGCTCCAGCAGCGGCGACCTGCGCTCGGGCCGGGCCACGCGTCCGCCCAGGGCGAGGTTGTCGGCCACGGAGAGGTTGGGGAACAGCTCGCGCCCGCTGGGGACGTGGCCGACGCCCGCCCGCGTGACCTCGTGAGCGGGCCATCCCTGGATGGGCTGCCCAAAGAGCCGGATCACCCCCTGCCGCGGGCGGAGGACGCCCGCGACCGCCCTGAGGAGCGTGGTCTTGCCCGCCCCGTTGGCCCCCAGGAGGACGACGATCTGGCGCTCCCCGACCTCGAGGCCAACGTCGTGCAGCACCTCCAGCCGGTCGTAGCCGGCGTGGACGTGCTCGACGCCGAGGGCCACGGGCGTCGCGCTCACCGCGATCGAGGGCACGGGGGGCGGGAGGCCCCCGGCTCCGGCCGCGGGGAGGCAGGGCCCCCCCACCGGCCATCCGGGCCGGCGATCGCCGCGACCTTCGTCCCCGGCCCGCTGACGACGGCCATGCCCGGGCCGAAGGCACCCTGCGGGGGCAAGGGTCGAGGGCCGACGACGGCGACGGCACCTTCGCGCCGGGGGTAATGGCAGCCCGTGCCGGGGCGGCGGTGGTGCCGCCCGAGGTCTCGGCTGCGGCCCTCGGGGACACCCAGCGAAGCCGGCCTGGCGGGGACCCCGCACCCCGGCCTCGGGGACGAGCCCTGGACCCCGGCCCTGGGGTTCACTCCTGGACCTCTCCCAGGTAGGCGCCGATCACGGCGGGGTCCTTCAGCACCCGCTGCGGCTCGCCCTCGGCGATCTTCTGCCCGAAGTCGAGCACGACGATGCGGTCGCAGAGGTCGGCGATGGCGGCGACCACGTGCTCGACGCCGGCCACGGCCGAGACCCCGTACTCGTGCAGCTTGCGGATGGCGTCGCGGATCCTCTCCTGCTCCTCGCGGTTCATCCCCGCCATCACCTCGTCCAGGAGGATGACGTCGGGCTGGAGGGCGAGCGCCCGGGCCAGCTCGACCTGGCGGCGGTGGCCGGGAGGGAGGTTGACCACCGGCTCGAGCCAGATCGCCTCCATGCCCAGCGCCCGGATCACCCACGCCGCCTGGTCGACCGCCGCGTGCCTGCGGCGACCGTTGAGCGCCGCCAGGAGCACGTTCTCCCAGACCGTCATCGACTCCATCGGGCGCGGGATCTGGAAGGTGCGTCCGATGCCGGCCCGGGCGAGCCGGGTCGGCGACCAGCCCTTGATCGGCCGGCCCCTGAAGCGCACCTCGCCCTGGGTGGGCCGCACGAAGCCGGTGATGGCGTTGAAGAGCGTGGTCTTGCCGGCCCCGTTGGCACCGATGATGCTGATGGTCTCGCCGCGGCGGACCTCGAGGTCGAGGTCGCGGAGGGCGGTCACGCCGCCGAAGCGGACGGAGAGCCCGCGGACCTCGAGCACCGGCCCGTCGCGGCCCACCTCCTCGGTCGGGGCCGGCGGCGAGCCCTCGGGCAGGGTGGAGGGGGCCATGATCACCGGCCGCCGGAGCCAGCCGGCGCGGCGCAGGACGGAGACGATGCCGCCCGGGAAGAAGACGACGATGAGGACCACCAGCAGGCCGAAGAGGCCGAGCTGGAACTCGGGGAACTGGGCCCAGATCTGCTCGCCGACCAGCTCCAGGATCACGGTCCCCAGGGCCGGGCCCCAGAGCGTGCCCATGCCGCCCAGGAGGGAGAAGAGGATGGCCTGGAAGTCAACGCTGGGGTCGAACATGCTCGGGGGGTCGAGGTAGCTGCGGTTCCAGGCCACCAGCCCCGCCACCACCGCCGGCGGGATGGCGCTGAGGACGAAGGTGACGATCTTGACCCGGGTGGTGTGGACCCCCATCGCGGCCGCTGCCTCCTCGTCGTCCCGGATCGCCATCGCCTTCAGGCCCAGCGCCGAGCGGGAGTAGTAGAGGTTGAGCAGAAAGGCGAGGATCGCCACCGCGACCGTCTCGGCGTAGACCGCCCGCGCGGTCAGCTGGCCGGGCAGGATCAGCCCCTGGCCGCCGCCGGCGAACGACCACTGCGAGAAGAGGATGGAGAGGATCTGGACCAGGCCGAACATGCCCAGGGCGAAGAAGATGCCCCGCAGCCGGAGCATGACGCCGCCGAGCACGAGCGCGATCAGGGCCGCGACCGCCCCGGCGGCCAGGGCGGCCACGTACCAGGGGAGGTGGGCGTGGAGGATGAGCAGGGCGGTGCCGTAGCCGCCCAGTCCGTAGAAGGCGATCTGCCCGAAGGAGACGTAGCCGGTCATGCCGCTGATCAGGTTCCAGCCGTAGGCCATGGCCATGAAGGTGAAGATGTCGGTGGCGAGCTGGAGCAGGTAGCCGCTGGTGAGCAACCCGGTCAGGGCGGCGGCGAGCAGGAAGGCGGCGCCGAGCGCGAGCTCGTGCCGCGGCCAGCCCACCCCGGCGGCGCCGCCGAGGGTCAGCCGTCGGGTCAGGGAACGGAGGCTGCCGGGGGCGGAAGGGGGCGTCGGCGCCAAGGGATCCATCGGGCGATCGGCCTCAACCGGACGCCGGGGCGGGCGCGGCGGGGCGGCGGCTCCGCATCCCTCTGTACCGCCGACTACCTGGTCAGCCGGGAGAGGCTGAGGCCCCTCGGGATGAAGAGCATGATCAGGATCAGCAGGATATAGGGCAGCAGGACCTGGACGTTGCCGCCCAGGTAGAAGCCGAGCACCGACTGGGCCACGCCGACCACCAGGGCGCCCAGGATGGCCCCCAGGTAGTCGCCGAGGCCGCCGAGCGCGATCACCACGAAGCAGAGGATGGTGAGGTCGTTCCCGGACTGCGGGCCGAGCGGCGTCACCAGCACCAGGACGGTTCCCGCCGCCGCCGCCAGCGCCGAGCCCAGGGCGAACGCGAGCGTGCTCATCCGGCCCGCGTCGATGCCACAGGTGCCGGCCCCGATCCGGCTCTGCGAGGTGGCGAGGAGGGCCTTGCCCGAGCCGGTGAGGTTGAGCCAGGAGAACAGGGCGGCCGAGAGCACGGTGCCGAAGGCGCCGGCGATCACGAGCGACTTGGCGAACTCGATCGGTCCCAGCCGCCAGGACGATTGCAGGTAGGGGAGGGAGACGTACTCGGAGCCCCAGGCCTTGAGGGCGAGGTTGATGAGCACGAAGGAGACGCCGAAGGTGACCATCAAGGTCATCAGCTCGCCCTGGGTCCCCCGCAGCGTGATCCGCCGCAAGAGCGCCCGCTCCACCACGGCCCCGATCAGGAACATGGCCACGAAGACGATGGGGATGGCGAGGAAGGGGTTGAGCCCGACCCGGGTGGCGAGCCAGACCGTGAACAGGCCGGCCACCGCGATCATCGTCCCCTGGGCGAAGTTGACGATCCGCATCACGCCGAAGATGAGGTTCAGGCTCTGGGCCATCAGCAGGTACATGCCCGCCAGCAGCACCCCGTTCACGAGGAGCTGCAAGATCAGCACGCCATCACCTCACGGTCCCGGGGCGGCCGCGCCGGGCTAGGCCCCCGTGTACGGGATCTGGAGCGGCGCCTCGGCCACGTTCTCCGGGTAGACCAGCTTCATCACGCCGCCCTGATACTGGGCCAGAT
>DASRBU010000333.1:0-3254 GCA_035653475.1 Candidatus Dormiibacterota bacterium
CTCCACCGCCCAGGTGATCATCCCCTGCTCCCGGGCCATCCCCAGCAGCGCCCGCAGGGTGGCCAGGCGCCGCCGCCGGGTGGCCGGGGCCAGGCCTCGGCGGCGTAGGTCGACCGCGTACTCCAGCAGCCGCCGTCGGGCGCTCTCGGGTCCGAGCAGCAGGGAGCGCACCGCATCCTCGATCGAGGTGCCCAGGAAGCGGGCCAGGTCCTCCAGGTCGGCGGCGTAGGCCCGGGCCGTGGCCGGGGAGCGCCCGGAAAGGAAGCGCCTGACCAGCTCACCCGGTCCGATCCCCTCCATCGTCGCGTCACCGAACGGCCCGGCCTGCACCGGTCGAGTATCCACCAGAGGCCACCCCGGGAGGGGAACCGCCCTCGTCCCCACCGAGCCGGGCACGGAAGGGCTGTGGCTCGACCTGGGTCCCGGGCGGCACGGCACCGGGACGTCGCCCATCCGCGGCGCGACCGCGGCGCCCCACCCGCAGCCGCCCCGCCCTTCCCCGCCGCCGGCCGCACGGGGGTCCTACGCGGCCTGCCGGGTGGGGTTCGGTTCCCCGATCGCCGCCGGTGGGACCGACCCGTGGGCGCGCGTGGCACCTGACGGGGACCTCCTCGCCGATGGCGGCCGGCGTCGCCTCAGGGTCGACCGGTGGGTGCGATGCGGCCGTCCGGGACGGGAGCGATGCGACCCCACCGCTCACCGGAGGGCACGGCCCGACGCGACCGGCCGACCCCACCCTCGGACCGGAGGTCGCATGCCGGCCCGTGGATCGCCGCCAGGTTGCCGGGGCGGCGGCAGCCACGCTGAGCCGATCGGGCGCCGACGCCCACCCCGAGTCGCCATCGGCACGTCCCTGCACGGGGATTGCGACGGCCCGTCAATGACGTCGCTGCGCGGCGCCGGGTAGGGTGGCCCCGTGCCGATCGTGGAGCGTGGTTCCCCTGCCGAGGACGCCACCTTGACGCTCGCGTGCGAAGCGGACCGGCTCCGGTTCCTGTCCCTGGAGATCCCGGGTCGGTGCCAGCTGCGCTGCCTGCACGGTTACGCCGACTCGGGGCCGTGGGGCACGCACGGGACCATGACCACCCTCGACTGGAGGCGCCTGCTGGAGGAGGCGGCGGCGATGGGGGTGAGGAGGATCCAGCTCATCGGGGGCGAGCCCACCCTGCACCCCGACCTGCCCGAGCTGGTGGGGCACGCGCTGGGGGTGGGGGTGGAGGTCTCTTCCAAACCTGGCCCGCCCCCTCCCGGAGCGGCGGTGGGAGGTCTTGGGGCGGCCGAGGGTCGCGCTCGCCACCTCGTACCACGCGGCCGATGCGGGGCGACCGGGTGACGGGGCGGAGGGGGAGCCATGGTCGGACCCGGGCCAACCTGGTCGAGGCGCTCTCGGGGGGCATCCCGGTGCGGGTGGGGGTGGTGGCGGTGGGCGCGGGTCAGGACCTCCGGGCCACCCTGGCCGAGCTGGAAGCGCTCGGCGTCGCGAGCATCGACGTGGACCGGGTGCGAGAGGTGGGTCGAGGGGTCCGGGGTGGTGGCCCGGGCGTCGAGCAGCTCTGTGGCCACTGCGCCGATGGAGTGCTCGCCGTCTCCCCGAACGGCGAGGTCTGGCCGTGCGTGTTCGCGCGCTGGCTGGTCGTGGGGAACGTGCGCACGACCTCGCTGGCCGATCTGAACCGCGGGGCACGGCCGGTGCGCGAGCGGCTGCGGCTGGAGTTCCGTTCCTCCGCCCGCTCGACCAGGTGCCCGCCCAACGACGGCAACCCATGCGATGGTCCGCTGTGCCTGCCTCATCTGCGCCATCCACCCCGGGGGCCCAGGGCTGACCGATGATCGACCCGAAGCCCTCAGGCTCCGGCTGGCCGAGCGGCTGGCCGAGCGCGGGGACCTCGGAGAGGAGGCCTGGCGCCGCGCGGTCGAGCGGGTGCCGAGGCACCTGCTCGTGCCCCGCTTCTCCGAGGACTCCGAGGACGGGGGGGCCGCGTCGTCGACGGCGCCAACCCCGAGCAGCGGGAGGAGTGGCTGCGTGCGGTCTACGATCCCGACCGTTCGTTGGTCACCGAGCGCGACCCCGCGACCGGCGTCCCGACCAGCTCCGCCACCATGCCCTCGATCGTGCTGGCGCTGCTGGAGCGCCTCGACCTTCGGCCCGGCCACCGGGTGCTGGAGGTGGGCACCGGCAGCGGCTACCGCACGGCTCTGCTCTGCGAGCGCGTCGGTTCCGCCAACGTGACCACGATCGACATCGGTGCCGAGGTGGTGCGGCTGGCCCGGCGGCGGCTGGCCCAGATCGGCTATCGTCCCCACCTCGTCTGCGGCGACGGTTTCGAGGGCCACGCCGCCCGCGCACCGTACGATCGCGTGCTGGCCATGGTCGGCCTGGAGCGGGTGCCGAGGGCGTGGGTGGAGCAGACCCGGCCGGGAGGGATCGTGGTGGCCACCCTGCCCACGATGACCGCCCGGCTCGAGCGTGGCCAGGACGGCTCCGCCCGGGGACCGGGTTCGGCTTCATGGCCATGCGCGGCCACGCCCCCCTCCACCTGCCCGAGTCGAGGGCCAGAGCCCTGGTCCAGGGCGAGGGCGAGGAGCGGACCCCGGGCGTGGAGCTGCCGGCCATGCTCCGGGGCGAGCGCATCCCCGGCTTCTGGGGCCTGGCCCGGCTCCTGATGATGCCCTTCGACACCACCGTCGCTCTCGACGACCGGCGCACGGCGATCGTGGAGGCCGGCGACGGCTCCTGGGTGCTGATCGACCTGGAGCGCAACCGGGTGCGGCAGGGCGGCCCTCGGCGGCTGTGGGACGCCCTGGAGGACCTCTACCTCCGGCTCGAACGGTACGGGCGGCCGAGCCGCGACCGCTTCGGCCTCACCGTGCACCCGGACGGCCGCCAGCTCGTCTGGCTGGACGACCCCGACCTCGGTCCCCGTTGGGAGCTGCCCGCCCGCGCGGCGGGCTGATCCAGCCGGCCGCTGCCGGCAGGGGCGGACGCCGTGCCCTCGCCGGGCGACCTGGCCGTCCGAACCCGGGTCGGCCGGGGACCGCTGGTGCCTCGACCGGGCCGAGCCGGGCGTCGGACCTCCGGGCGCGTCCAGCTCCCAGCGGACGGCGCCGGGGCGAGGACACCGGTGCCCCGGCCCACGGCCGGCCCGTCCGAGCCGGGGCGGGCCTCACACCGACGCCGGCCACATCCCCCACCGGGCGGCTCCGCTCCGGTCGCGACCGGCGGCCGCCGGGGCTCGGCCCGGTCCCGTCCCGAC
>DASRBU010000334.1:0-4619 GCA_035653475.1 Candidatus Dormiibacterota bacterium
GACCACCACGGCGTCGGGCACCGGGTCCAGGTCGGGGAGGCGGTCGAAGGCCCAGCGCAGCGCCGGCCCCTTGCCCCTGAGCTGGGGCAGGTCGCGGACCCACACCTCCGCCCCGGCGGCGGCGGCGACCTCCGCCGTCGCGTCCGTGCAGTTGTCGGCCACGACCACCACGCGCCGCAGCCGGGGCGGGTAGTCCTGTGCCAGCAGGGAGGCCACGCAGGGCCCGATCAGCTCCTCCTCGTCGTGCGCCGGGACGAGCACCAGCAGTCGATGCAGGGGGCGGCCCGACGGCGGCGCCGGCCGATGCCACTGGCCGGCGACGGCCAGGCCGAGCAGCCACAGGGAGCAGAGCGCCGCGGGCACCCCCGAGAGCAGGAGGAGGGAGTCGAGCGCCGGCTGCACGTCCCGGCCAGCGTAGCCGGGGAGCCCACCGGCCACCACCGTCCTCCGAGGCAGGGCCCGGGACCGGTGCCCAGCCGGGCCGGGCGGGAGTCCCGTGCCGCCAGTGGCACCCCTCCGGCGGCCCCGAGGGGACCGATCCGGCCCGAGCGGAGACCCGGAGGGCCGGCACGTGCCGGCCGCCCCGGGTGGCCGCCGCCCCGGTACGGTTTGGATGAGGCGAACCCGATCCCGCCACCGCCACGTTGCACGTGGTCGTAAGACTCTTTGGAGGGGTTCCGCCATCACGAGGGCCACAGCGATCACGACACCCACCATCTCCACCGGCGATCTCGAGGCCAGCATCGAGCTGGCGCTGCGCCGCTTCCTGGCCGAGCGGCGGGCCGAGGCGGTGGCCATCGACCCCAGGTTGGGACCGCTGGTCGACGAGCTGGAGGCGGCGGTCCGTGCCGGAGGCAAGCGCCTCCGGCCCCTGCTGGCGGTCTGGGGGTACCGGGCAGGGGGCGCCGAGGTGGACGAGCCCATGCTCCGCGCCGGCGCCGCGCTCGAGCTCCTCCACACCTTCGCGCTCATCCAGGACGACGTCATGGACCGCTCGCCGACCCGCCGGGGGAGGCCGGCCAGCCACGTCACCCTCGCGCGCTCGGCGCAGAGCGAGCCGGAACGCTTCGGCGCCAGCGCGGCCATCCTGCTCGGCGACCTGGCCCTGATCTGGGCCGACCGCATGCTGGTCGACTCCGGGTTCCCGGCCGAACGCCTCCGGGCCGGGCTGGCCGTGTACCACGAGCTGCGCACCGAGGTCACCCTCGGTCAATACCTGGACGTGCTGGCGGCCCACTCGCTCCAGATCAGGGAGGAAGATGCGCTCAAGGTCGACCGATACAAGACGGCCAGCTACACGGTGCAACGGCCGATCCAGCTGGGGCTGGCCCTGGCCGGTGCGCCTCGTGCCCTGCTGGAAGCGGTGTCCGAGTACGCCATCCCGGCCGGCGTCGCCTTCCAGCTTCGCGACGACGTCCTGGGCGCCTTCGGCGATCCCGAGCTGACCGGCAAGCCGAGCGGCGACGACCTCATCCAGCGCAAGCCGACCTGGCTCTGGGCCCGTACCCTGCGCCGGCGTCCCGACGCCCGCTACGTGACCGACGTCGCCCTCCTGCGCCGGCTGATGATCGAGAGCGGCGTCCTGGCCGAGGCCGAGAACGAGATCCAGGCCCTGGTCGAGCAGGCGCTGGAGGCGGCGAGGCGCCTGCCCGTGGCGCCCGAGCTGGTCGACGAGCTGACGGCGCTGACCGAGCGCCTTGCCTGGCGCCGATCCTGAGCCCTGGCGGCCCAGGTCGCCTCACCCGGGCCGGCTCTCGTACCGTGGAGGGAAAGGTCCGGTCCGGGACGGGCCACGGCGGCGGTGCGACGGCCCGGGCCGCCGGATCGACCGGGAGAGCCGGGGATGGCGCGGGAGCCCGGGGGCTCCCGCGCGGAGGTGAGGACATGGCGCATACCGAGACCGAGAAGCTCCACGGCGCCCATCCGGTGGCGACCGACGCGCGCCTGGCCGTCGGCGAGCAGCTCCAGGAGCTGCTGGTGGAGCTGATCGACCTCTCCCTGCAGGCCAAGCAGGCCCACTGGAACGTGATCGGCGGCCGTTTCCGCGCGCTCCACGAGCAGACGGACGAGCTGGCCGCGGCGGCCCGCGGGTGGTCCGACCTGGTGGCGGAACGGCTGCTCGCGCTCGGCGTCGCCGCCGACGGCCGGGCGGCGACGGTGGCCCGCGACTCCCGGCTCTCCCCCTTCCCCGAGGGCCGGGTCGAGGACGGCCGGGTGGTCGAGCTGATGGGCGAGCGCCTGCTGGAGACCGTGCAGAGCGCGCGCCGCCGGCTGGGCGCGCTGGGCGAGCGCGACCTCGTCTCCCAGGACCTGGTGGCGGAGATCATCGCCGGTCTGGAGAAGCACCTCTGGATGTTGCAGGCGACGGCGAGCCGGCCCTGACCCCGGCGCGCCGGCCCCGGCCCTCCCGTTCGGGCGGCGGGGAGGGCGGGCGGTGGACCCGCCCCGGTGGGGTACGGCCGCCCTCGTGGTCCGGGTCGGGGCGGGACGTGGGAGGGGCTCCCTGGGAGTGGTGACGCTCCTGCCCCCGGCCACCGTGGTGGGCGGCCGGCGGGACCGCGGCTTCGGGCGCGCCGGCGACCGGCGACCGGCCGGGCGCCGTCTCCGTGGGCGGCCGGGCACCGTCCACGGGCGCCCACGGTCCCGGGGGTCCACCCGGACGGGCTCGCCCCCCCGCCGGCGGCACCGGGGCAGGGGGTCGGGACACCCCCCGCTCCTCCCCCTTGGCCCCGGGGTCCGAGGTCGCGAAGACGACCAGCCTGCCGGCGGCGAACTGGCCGGCCCACAGGGGCGAGCAGGTGGTCAGGGTGAGCCGTCGCCCGGGCGCGTCCTCGAGCACCCAGGTGGCGTCGGGAGGCACGACCAGCGACCCGGTGACCCGATAGCGGAAGGTTCCGTACCGGGTGTCGAGGTAGATGACGTCGCCCGGACGCAGCTCGTCGAAGCGCAGCCAGTACACGTTGTGAGCGGCGATACCCACGTTGCCGCCCTGGCCGGGCCAGGCCGTGCCCGGATAGTGCCCCGGGCCCGTGAACAGCACCTGCGGCGTCACGCCCTCGCGGACCACGGCGGCATAGTGCAGGCGGGGCACCCGAAGGCGGAAGTCGATGCCGCCCACCGGCCGCATCAGCCGGGGCGGAGGTGGGACGACCGGCTGCGTCGTCCCGAGGCCGCCGGTCAGTCGCGACCATCGATCCAACGCCTGTACCTGCCACCATTCCCCGGCGGCCAGGTTCCCCAGCCAGATCCCGAGCACGAGGACCCCCAGGACGAGCAGGAGCGGACCCGGCCAGCCGAGCCGGACGCCATGGAGGCCGGCCCCCTCCGGCGGAGAAGGGGGAGCGGACCGGCCCCCGGACGGGGGCCGGTCCAACGACGGGGGAAATGGAGATGGAGAAGGATCGGTCCTGATCGTGGCCGTGCCCTCACCTCGATCCCGGGGACGCGGCCGGAGGCCCGGCCGGGGCGGGAGCCCCGTCGGCCACCCGCTGGGGCCGGCGTGGGGTCGTGGGCCCCGCCCGCGGGCGGGCAGGCACGCCGGGCCGCGCCCGGTCGCGGGATGCCGATCCTCGCACCGCCGGCACCGGGGTCAACGCCGGGCACGCCTCCAGGTGAGGAGGCCTCCGAACGTCACCATCAGCGCCCCCGCCAGCCCGGCCGCCAGGGGGCTGCCGGTGCTGGCCAGGAGGGGAGGCGGGGCGGAGGGCGGCGAGGCGGGCGCGGGCCGGTCGGAGGCCGGCGCCTGACCGTGCCGCCGGACCGCCTCACCGTCGTCGACACCCGCCGCCGCCAGGGGCTCCTCCAGCTCGAGGCGGGCCGGGCACCGGGACGAGCAGCCGGTCGGACGGGGGGTCGCGACCGGCCGGGTGGAACCCCGTCCCCACCCCCGTTCGAGGGCGAGGGGCGGGACCACCGGGCCGCAGTCGATCCCGGCCCCGACACCGCCGGTCCCGATCCCGCCCCCGACCTGGAGGGCGCACCCCCCCGAGCCGACCGGGGTGGTGGGGGCGCTCCGCATCCCGGGCGTCGGCTGCGGGGGCGGCGGGGCGGAGATGCGGTCGGTGGCCGACGAGGGCGTGGGGGCATCGACCGGGCTCGGGAGCGCGGCGAGGTCGGGAAGGGCGACCGGCGACGGGATGCAGTCCCCCTCCCCGGCGGGACAGAGGCCGGCCACCTCGGGGCCACGGGCCAGATCCGCGCCGGCGGTCAGGAGGCGGCCGGCGGCCCCGGCGACGACGACCGCCCCGCGCCGCGATCCGGAGGTAGGACCCGCACCCCACACGGCCGAGACCCCGCCGGGCAGGGCCCCCACGCCCACCACCACCTCTTCCGAGGCCGTCCCTCCCCCGCTGGCGGGGAGGAGGGTGACCGGGTCCGTGCTCGCGACCTCGTCCACCGTCCGCCCGGAGGACATCGGGGCCGCTGCCGTCCCGACGGGCGGCGCCACCTCCCCGGCCAGGACGGTGGTCCCCGGTGCCGCCAGCAGCACCAGCCCCGAGACCAGGGCCGGGAGCCGGGTCAGGACACGCCACCTGGAACCCATCCCGCAGCTCTCAACCATGCTCAACTCCTCTGCACACCCTCCCAGCCGTGCTCGATGAGACCGGGCAGCCCGGTGG
>DASRBU010000335.1:0-27764 GCA_035653475.1 Candidatus Dormiibacterota bacterium
GCTGATCCGGGACGAGGCCAACAAGCTCTCCACCGAGGAGGTGCTGGAGGCGGTCAAAGCCCGGCTGGAGACGGAGCTGCGCGAGAGCCGATCGGTGGTGTGGCCGAGCGAGCCGGGGGCGGTCCCGGACCGGGTGCCGGCCTTCCAGCTGGTCTTCCTGCACCCCGACTGGAACGAGGCCCGACAGCCGCTGCGGAGCTTCATTGAGCAGGTGCGTGGAGGGCGACGCGCCTACAAGTTGCTCGTGGGGGTGTGCTGCCCGTGCTGCAGGAACCTGACATGGCGCCAGCGGGCAGGACTGGCGCCGTCGTCCGATAACTGGTGAGGGTGAGTCAGCGGCACTCATGGGCACCGACTTCACAGTGGCGCGTCGTCCGCCGGCGGCCCGGATCGTCCTCGCTACGAGCCCCCGGCGAGCAGGATCGCATCGACGATTCGGGCGTACCCCGTGCACCGGCAGAGGTTGCCCTTCATGTACTCGGCCACCTGCTCACGGGTCGGACGCGGATGCTCGGCCAGGAGCGCGGTGGCGGTGACCAGCATGCCCGGGGTGCAGTAGCCGCACTGGAAGGCGCCAACGGCGATGAAGGCCTCCTGGAGCTTCGACTTCTGTCCCGGATGGGCGAGGCCCTCACAGGTCACCACCTCGCGCCTGTCCACATCGGCGGCGAGGTAGCAGCAGGAGCTGACCGGTGCCCCGTCGACGAGCACGGTGCAGGCACCGCAGACCTGCACATCGCAGCCGCGCTTGGCGGCCGTCAGTCGGAGGTCGTCGCGCAGGAAGTCGAGGAGCAGCCGGCCGGGGCTGACCTCGCGCATCACCTCCTCACCGTTGACCCGCACCCGCAGGCGGAGGTCCGTGCGGTCGCTCATCCGCGCGTGGCCTCCAGCTCGACGACGACGTCCTCCAGCGCCCGCCGCGCCATCACCCCCACCAGGTGTCGCTTGTATCCAGGCGAGGCGTGCACGTCGCCAATCGGCTCGCAGGCCGTGGCCGCCAGCCTTCCCACGTCCTCAGCACCCTCGCGCGCGGTCGCCAGGTCCTGACCCTGGAGGTGCGCCTCCGCCTCGTCGATCCGGATCGGGTGCGGATTCCCGGCCCCGACCGCCACCCGGGCACGGACGATGCGACCGCCGGCGTCCAGCTCCAGGCTCACGCCGGCGCCCGCCGTCGGTCGCTCGCCGAGCGCGATCCGGCGATACCTCGTCACCCGTCGCCGGGTCCGAGAGGGGACAGGGACTCGAACCGCGACCAGCAGCTCGTCGTCGGCCAGCACGGTGGAGAAGGCGTGGACGAAGAACCGCCCGATCTCGACCCGTCGTGTCCCCCTCCGCGAACGCAGCTCGACCTCGGCATCCTCGAGGAGTAGGACGCAGCCGACGTCCGAGCTCGGATCGGCGAAGCAGAGGTTGCCACCGATGGTCCCAGTCGCACGAACGCGGACGTTCCCAAGCTCACCGGCGGTCGCGGCGAGCACCGGGATGAACGCCCGGACAGGTCGCGACCTCGCGATCGCGGCATGGGTCGCGCAGGCACCGACGATGACCACCGTGCCGTCGCGCGCGATCCCGTCCAGCCCCAGCCGCTTGAGATCGACCAGCTCCCGGACCTGCGCCAGCCCGAGCTTCACGAGGAGCAGCAGCTCGGTGCCCCCGGCGTAGACACGCCGGTTCTCTCGGCACCCGATCAGCTCCAGGGCCTCCTCGAGCGAGCCGGGACGATGAAGGACGCGGATCATGGGGCCGACCTCAGCCGCCCCGCGAGAGGCGTTCGAACAGGGACTCGCCCGACATCGGGAGGCGGTTCATGCGCACGCCGGTCGCATCCCTGATCGCGTTCGCGATCGCCGCCGCGACCGGGATCAGAGGCGCCTCCCCGGCTGCCTTGGCTCCGTACGGCCCACGCGGGTTGGGGTGCTCGAGGATCACGTTCTTCAGGGAGGGAGCGTCGGGAAAGCGCGGCAGGCGGTAGTCGAAGGCGTGCGGATTGACTACGTACCCGCCCTCGAGGACGACCTCCTCCAACAGCGCGAACCCCAGCCCCTGGACCGCGCCCCCCTCCATCTGCCCCTCGACGATCATCGGGTTGATGGCACGACCGACGTCCTGGATCGTCGCCAGACGCGTGACCCGGACCACTCCGGTCTCCGCGTCCACCTCGACCTCGGCCACGGTGGTGACGTAGTCGAAGGCCTGGAAGGGCGCGCCGCGCAGGTTCGCATCCAGGCGGACGACGGGGCCTGCGAAACGACCGACCGTGATCGGCTGCTCACCGAGTCGCTGCAGCGCGTGACGGACGATCTCACCGAAGCTCAGGCGGCGGCCGGGGGAGCCGCGGACGTGGACGGCGCCGTCCTCGAGCACGAGGTCCTCGGTGGCGACCTCGAGCACCTGCCCCGCGATCTCGAGAAGTCGTGCACGCATGAGTGCTCCCGCCGCCTGGGCGGCGCTCCCGGTCACGAACAGCTGACGGCTGGCCGAGGCACCCCCGTCGTAGGGCGCCAGGTCGGTGTCGCGCTCGGCGTTGACCACCAGCTGACCGAGGGGGAGCCGCAGCTCCCCGGCCACGATCTGCGCCAGGGCCGTGCTCGCCCCCTGTCCGACGTCCCCGACACCGACGTTGACCGCCATCGAGCCGTCGAAGTTGGCCTTGACGATCACCGTCCCGACGTCGGCTCCCGCCCAGATCCCACCTCCGATCCCCTGGTGTCCGCTCGCCACCCCGATGCCTCGCCGACGCCCGCCCACCTCTGGCGTCGACGCCGAGAACTCCTGGACCACTCCCCGCGCCGCTTCCAGGGTATCGGCGATGCTGACCCCGATCCGCTCCGGATCCAGCACCTGCCCGGTCGCCGTGACGTCTCCCGGGCGCCAGGCGTTGCGGAGGCGGAGCTCGATCGGGTCGATGCCGAGCTGCCGTGCCGCCTCGTCCAGAAGCGATTCGCGCGCGAACGAGACCTGCGGCGACCCGAAGCCGCGGAAGGACCCGCTTGAGACGTTGTTCGTGTAGACGACCGTGCCTGTGATCAGGACGTTGGGCACCCGGTAGGGACCGGTCAGGTGGGTGGCACCATGGATCTGGACCATCGAGGCGTAGCTGTCGTAGGCGCCGGTGTCGCTTCGGAGGTCGCCTCGCAGGAAGAGGAGCCGGCCATCAGCGGCGAAGCCGAGCTCGAGCTCAATCTCGAAGGCCGTCTTATGAGAGGAGGCGATGAACTCCTCCGTCCGTGTGTACCCGCCCTTCACCGGCCGCCTGGTCAACCGAGCGAGGAGCGCGACGTAGGGCTCGACCGCGAGCTGGCCCTTGCCGCCGAAGTCCCCACCGACGTGCGGCGTCACGATCCGCACCCGGCTCATGGGTAGGCCCACCAGCGGGGCCAGCTGGTTCAGGAAGCGGAACGGCTTCCCGGTCGAGCACCAGACCGTGAGCCGACCCCCCACCTCGTCCCATTCGGCGAGGGCGGCGTGGGGCTCCAGCGAGAAGTGCTCCATCCGTTGGGTGACGAAGGTGCCAGCGACGACGGCGGCGGAGTGGCGGCGTGCCGCTTCGACATCCCCAACCTCCAGCCGGAGGCGGGTGGCGACGTTGTCGACGGTCGGGGAGAAGAAAGGCCGGATGTAGTCAGCGGTCTCGTAGCCGGGTTTGTCCTCGTGCACGAGCGGGGCTCCGGGGGCGATCGCCTCGGCGAAGGTCAGGACCGGGGGCAGCACCTCGTACTCGACCTCGATCGCATCCACCGCCGCCTGTGCGATCGCCTCGTCTTCGGCCGCAACCACCGCCAGTACGTCGTTCACACAGCGGACCATCCGGTCCGCGAGCAGGCGTCGGTCGCGCACGCTCAGGCCGATCCGCTGGTTGAACTCGGGCGGCGCCTCGGCCGCCGTCACCACCGCCGCCACCCCCGGCATGGCGCGAGCTCGGCGGGCGTCAATCCCGAGAACACGCGCCCTCGGGTGGTCGCTGTAGCGGAGCCGGGCGTGGAGCATCCCGGGCCGGTAGAGGTCGGTGGTGAAGCGCGCGCGCCCGGTGACGATGGCGTCCGCCTCGAGCAACGGCGCGCGGGCTCCGACCGTGCCGCCCGCACTATGCACCTGCGCTCCTCCGCCGATCGATCGCGGCCGCGGCCTCGACGAAGGGCGCCAGGGGCATCCGGGTCACGCCGGCTCCGACCTGACCCCGGCCCGGTTCCCGGTGGGCGATCCCGTTGTTCACGACCGGCGCGATCCCGGTCGCCGCCACCCGGCGCACATCGATACCAAGCGGCGTCCCCCGGAAGTTCTCAAACGGGATCCGGAATCGGGTGCTCTCGGTCACCGTGATCGCCCTCATCTCCTCAACCAGGCGGGCGCTCGACGCCGCATCGCCGCCGATGAACCTCGTGATCGCAGGTGCTGCGGTAAGGGCGAACGCGCCGAGTCCGACGACCTCGGTCGCGAAGCTGTCCCCCATCATCGGCTGGGCGTCCTCGAGCGTGTATCCCTCGAACAGGCAGGGCACGCCGAGCGGCGCCTCCGCCTCGAACCATCGATCGCCGGTGCCGCTGACCCGGACACCGACCCGCCAGCCGTTGGCGCAGATGCCGGTCACGATCCCGCTCCCGGCGACGCCGGCCGCCGCATCCCCGATTGCTTTCGCGGCAGCCATCGAGAAGGGAAGGAAGAAGTGGGGGTTGCGGCTGGCGTACTCGATCACCTGCGCCGCGATCGCGCCCTCGGACGCGGCTCGGCAGATGGCCGGCGCCAGCCGTAGGACGAGGCCGGCGCTGCTGGCGAGGTTGCGGTTATGGCACTCGTCCCCGCGCCGCAGTCCCTCGGCCTGGAGCGCGGTGAGATCGATCGGGTCGCTGGCGGCGATGGCAGCGTCGAGCAGAGGAGCGGCGACGTCACGGATCCAGGCCAGCCGTCCGAGCACGTCGGGATCGTTGGATCCGAACCTGAGCGCCCGCCCCAGCCCCTCGTTGAGCGGGCTGAAGGCCCGGCCGCCGGCGTCGGTTTCGACCACGACCACCGGCATGCTCGGGGTCACGATCCCGGCCATGGCTCCCACGCCGCCGCAGGCGTGGCAGGGCGTCAGCTCGACCTCCCCCCGCTCGACCATGTGCGTGGACTCCTCGAGCCCACCGGCGACGCCCTCGAAGACGAGCGCGCCGACGATGGCGCCCCGCATCGGCCCGGGTGCCTCCTCCACGCGCAACGGCGGCCCCGCATGCAGGAGGTGGAGAGATGAGCGGAAGCGCACGACCTCGGAGGCGGGCCGCACGCCGACCAGTCTGACCCGGGTCCGGTCGAGGAGGGCGGCGGTCTGCTGGTCAGCCCCGGTCATCGCCTCAGCCCAACGTCAGGGTCGTGGCCGTTAGCCGAAGCTCGGCCTCGGGAGCCCCGCCGCCGCCCGTGAGCTGGACCACGTACTCGGTGAGGTGCCCGGCGAAGACGGCGACCGCATGGAGGATCGCCTGGCCCTCCACCGAGTACGTCGTCCGCTCGCTGGAGAGGCACGGCGAACCGGGAGGGACCTTGAGCAGGGCGGCGTCCTCCCGGGTGGCGGCGACCGCCCGGATGACCTGAGTCGCGTGCCCGATTCGATAGGGGAGCAACTCGTACAGCGAGTGGTTCTCGACGTCCGCCTTCGAGAACCGCGCCCCCACTTCCTCGCAGCACCAGGTCGTGACCCGGGCCACCGGCTCGTCGTTGGCGAGGTTGAGACGGACCGTCCGGAGCACGTGCTCGCAGCCGAGGATCCTGCGGACGTGCTCATCCGCGGGCACGAAGGCGAACTCGAGCACACGCCGGACGGGTTGCGCACCCGACTTCGCGATCTGCTGCTCGATCGTGCCCAGCTCCGGCAGCGAGTGCTTGAGGACCGGCCCGGGCACGAACCAGCCGAAGCCGCGCCGCGCCTCGATCAGCCCCTCCTGACGGAGCATGTCCAGCCCGCGCTGCACGGTCAGCCGGCTGACCCCGTAGGCGCGGGCCAGGGTCGCCTCGCTGGGCAACAGCACCCCCGGACCGAACTCCCCGGAGAGGACGCGTGCGCGGATGCGGTTGGCGATCTGCTGGTAGCGGTAGCTGCGCGCTTCGAGCTCGACCCCCGTCGGCTCCGCTTCCCGCCGTTCCTTCATGGTCATCCCATCACGTCCTCGAACCCGCACCGAGGACCGCCGTTGTGAGCCGGCCACCATCGATCGCAACCACCCCGTCCACGGTCACCGTCAGGTCCCGGAAGGCGAGGTCGACGTGCGCCGTCGTGACGTTGGCGCCACCCATGTCGGAGTTGGCGCCGAAGGCGACGACGACGCCGCCGGCGAAGCTCCTGAGGTCAGCGCCGCCGCCGTGGCCGCGGTAGCGCTCGAGCGCGTCCCAGGTGGCGCGCCGGTCGCATCCCCAGCCGATGTGCGAGATCCGGCGCGAGGTCGGGTCCTGTGGATCGCCGAGCATCTGCTCCAGCACCCAGCGATCGCTCCCCCCCTCGATCTCGGTGATGACGCCATCCACCACGGTCAGCCGGATCTCGTCCCGGACGTAGCGACCCACCGTCGCCGCCAGAAAGATAACGTCTCCGGGCCGCATCACCAGGGTCCCGCTGGCCGTCTCCTCCAGCGGCGGAACCGCGACCAGTCCGGTGCCCCAGTGGTCCCAGCGGCCGGGCTCCGCGGTGTAGCCGTACTGCATCAAGACCTTGCGCCCACCCTTGTGGGCGACGAGATCGGTCCCCGAAGGGTGGGTGAGGCGGATCCGGTCACCGCCAGTGAGCAGCTCAGCGCTGGCTCCCACCGTCGCCTGGAGCTCCGGCATCGGGAACAGCCGCGCCAGCACCTCGGCGGGTTCGCGGACACGGAGCATCCGGGTACCGGCGTCGAGCACCTCCTGCTGCAGGGTGGAGTGGAGCATGCCGCGGCTGGTCGCATCGACGACCAGGGTCGCCCGTTTGGCCAGGTCGAGCAGCAGCGGAGGCAGGTGCGTGCGCCGAACCAACCTGCCGGTGCCGGCCTCGACCGCCTGGACCGCGGGCAGGCCGACCTGCGCCGCCTCGGCTCCCAGCGCCTGCGCGGCGGCGGTGCAGGCCGCAGCCAGCTCGGCCGAGGCAGCGGCGTCGGTGAACACGATCACGGAGTCATCGGCCGTCACCTGGCAGAGTTCCAGCTCGGCCCGTGCCAGCACCGTGAGCTGGGCGGCCAGCTGAACGCTGTCGGCCACCCCCCCTCACCCCCGTCCCTCGAGACTCCGGAGCCAGCGCTCCTCGATCTCCTCGTAGCGCGGGAGATCTTCCGAGGCCAGATACTCGGTCTGGCAGTAGGAGCGCACCGTCTCCCCGTCGACGAGCAGCGGCACCGAGTTGCCACGGGTGTAGGGGTCGAGCGCGGGCGCGTAGGACTGAAAGGTCGTCACCGGCCGATCGCTGCGGTTCCAACCCCAGTGCACCGCCTGGGAGGGGATCCGGTAGAAGTCACCGGCCCGGGCCAGGAAGACTTCCTCCTCCACGAAGACCCAGATCTCACCGTCGACGATGTAGTTCAGCTGCTCGGAGCGGTGGCGGTGCGGGCGCGAGTGGTAGCCGGCCTCCCGGGTAACCACCATCAGGCTGCTCTCGCTCCCGTAGATCGACTTGGTGACCATACCTCCGGACTTGGTCGGGAGCACGTTGCGCCCGACACCCATTTCCGCTCCGTTCGCCAGCAATCCCATCAGGAGCCCTCCCCATGACGAAGTAGTTCAGTTGCGATGCGAGCAATCACGGTGCGATGCGCTCCCGAACGCGAGGCAGAACCTCTTCTGCGATCAGCTGCAGCGACTGCTCGACGGCCTCTGGCGGCGAGCCGGGGAACCGGACTCGGAAGATGAAATGGTTGATGCCAGCCTCCGTGGCGTAGCGCTCGATCTGCTCGGCGCACTGGCCCGGATCGCCCACGATCGGCACCTCACGCATCGCTTCCTCACGGACCAAGTGGTCCGGGTCGCGGACGAAGGTGAAGTCGGGACGCACGTAGGCACCTCGCTGGAGGTAGTAGTCGACGAGGGGCCCGACCCAGCGCTCCGCGCACTCCCGCGCTCGCGCCGACGAGGCCGCGACCACGATCGGGCGGATGAGGGCCAACGTGTTGCCATGGCTCGGCATGCCCAGCTCGCGGAGGCGGTGGGCGACGTTGACGATGAGCGGGAGCGGGTACGGTGTCCCCCCGATCCAGCCTTCCACCTGGAGGGCCCGCTGCAGGGCGCGCTCAGTGATCCCGCCGACCAGGATCGGCGGCCGCGGACGCTGGGCCGGCAACGGAACGCAGGCTGCGCCCTCGTAGTGCCAGTAGCGCCCGTGGTAGGTGACCTCATCGCCCGACCAGAGGCGACACAGGATCTCCAGGCCCTCGTCCAGCATCGGTCGGACGTCCGTCGGTCCGAACCCAAAGTTCCTGAAGCCGAAGTCGCGGTAGACCTCGAGGCCGGAGGCGACGCCGAGGATGAGGCGCCCCGAGGAGAGCTGGTCGAGGACGGCCGCCTGCTCGGCGACCTGGAGCGGCGTGTAGGCGGGCAGCAGGAGGACGCCGGTCCCGATCGCGATCCTCCTCGTCGTCGCGGCGAGGGCCACGCCGACGAGGAGGGGCGCCGGAAGGTGCCCGTACCCGGGTCGCCGCCGGTGCGTCTCCCCCAGCCAGATCGAGTCGAAGCCCAGCGCCTCTGCCTGGCGGACGGTGCGCACCATCGCCTCGAACTGCGTACCCAGCTCCTGACGCGCGTCGAGGGCGTCGTACGCGATCCCGTACCGCCGACGCTCAGGCACCGCTCACTCCAGCAGGTGCGCGACGACCGCCTCGATCGCCGCCTCCGCTCGCTGCCCGACGGCATCCGGCTCCAGCCCGTCCAGCGGGTGCTCGATGGCGACCACCCGTGCCGGCTCCAGCCCCAGCAGGCGCGCCTGGGTCCGGGCGATGCCGAGGAACGGCTGGGTCACGATCGCCACGGCCGGCATCCCCCGCCTCTCCAGCTCGACCGTGTCGCGCAGACTGCACGACGTGCACGACCCTCAATCGCCGATCGCCACCAACGCGAAGTCGGCCACCGAAAGGACCTCCTCGCGCGTATCGGGCTCGAGCTCGTGGTTGTAGCGCCTCTTGGTGAAGCGGAACGACACCGCGACGCCGTGGCGCCGCTGGAGCAACGCCGCCAGCTCCGCCAGCAGGGCGTCGGCGTTCCATTTCCCGTTGCTGAGGAGGGCGGCCCGACGTCCCTCGAGGGTGGGCAACCCCGGCACCCGCTCACCGGTACGATCGGGGACCTCTGCCGCCGGGCTGACCAGCTCAACCATCTCCATGCCCTCCATGCCCGCCGCTCCCTTCTCCTTCGACAGCGACGGCGACCGACCTCCCGCCCGCCCCCCAGCCGCCGGCGCAGAGCGAGAAGCGACCGGCGTCACCGCCCGCCACCACGATCCTGATGTCCTCCGGCCGCTCGACGACGGGGACGGTCGACGAGTCCTCCATGGTCACGAATCCGGGCCAGTTCTGGCGCCAAACCTCCTCGCTGTAGGTCCTCACCTCACGGAACTCGGCGACCCGGCGACGGGCGGTGGCGAAGAGGTGGCGCTGGATCGATTCCGGGGTCCAGCCAGCCGCGGCCAGCGTGCGGGCGTGCTGGTTCCCGAGCACGAGCAGCATCTCGCCCATCAGGTGAACGTTGGACGACCCGAGCGTGGACATCATCTCGGCCGCCGTCTTCAGGATCGCGACGTCGAGGTTGGTGGCGACGATGCTCTTGGGCGCCTCGCACCCCATGACGGTGACGACGCTGTCGCCGGGCGCGAAGCCCCGGCGGACGTGGTGTGGCGGCCAGGGGTTGATCTCCTGACGCTCTGCCATGCAGAAGACGTACTTGCCGGGCTGGCCGAAGGTCGACATGTCGGTGAGGCCAGGTCGCGCCCCGCCGAGGTTCCAGAGGACGAGCCCCAACGCCCGGCCGATGGACGCGTTGCCGCGGTTCCCTGGCCCGAACGTGCCGTAGCCCGGATTGAGGCCGACGCGTTCGACGACCGGACCGCTGACGATGACGAGCGGCGCCGCGACGTGGGTGGTCGCCTGCAGCCCGGCCAGGTTGAACTCGGGCGCGCAGACGGCCCGGACGGCGGCCACGACGATCGCGAAGTGCTCAGGCAGGCAGCCCGCCATCACTGCGTTGGCAGCCAGCTTCTCCATCGTGGCCACCCCGCCCAGCGGGGGCACCACCCCCACCACCTCGAGGGGGTCGCGGCCGGCGAGCATCCCCTCCACCGCCGACGCCTCGGGCGGGATGACCGGGAGCCCGTCCGTCCAGCCCAGCTCGTAGCAGACGTCGATGGCCCGTCCGGCTGGCTCACGACGCCGGGTGGCGCGCCCTGCCATGGGGACGGTCACGTCCCTCTCTCCCGCCGCCACCGGCGCGGCCGCTCCCCCCAACCGACCTCCTCGCCCTGGTAGGGATTGACGACCTCAATGCGCTCGTAGGCGGCAACGAACACGTGACCGTACGCCCAGCCGCAGTAGTGGACAGGACGCGCCTGCTCCCACACGAGGTATCCGGCGTCGTCCACGCAGTCGGGATCGGCGCTGACCGCGACCACCTCGCCCACGACCATCAGACGGTCGAGCCACTCCCGCGTCCAGGTGACGCGGCACTCGAAGTGGCGGTTGCACTCGGCGATCCGGGGGGGAGCGACCTCGAGCGCGGGGATGGGGGTCAGGCCCGCCTTGTCCAGCTCGTTGACGTGCACCGGGAAGGCAACGCCGAGCACCACCGACTTCTCGAGCAGCTCGCGCTCGAAAGGAGGAAGGTTCACGGTGAACTCCGGCCAGGCGAGCACGTTGGCGTACGTGTCCTTCCCGGCGCCGACGGTGAAAGCCAGGAACACAGGATCGTGGCAGACGCGCACGCAGGTGCCGAACGAGGCGGCGTTGACGTTGCCCTCCCGGTCGACCGTGGTGATCATGGCCAGGCAAGAGCTGGGCGCGAAGAGGCGGTCCCACCGCTCGGGCGAGATCGTCACCTTCGTCCGCCCCTGGGCGGCCGCGTTCGCGTTCACGCCGCCACCGCCCGCAGGTGCCCACCGTCGAGCACGACCGAGCACCCGGTCAGGTAGCCGGCGCGTGGCGAGGCGACGAACGCCACCAGGTCGCCGAACTCGGCGGGATCGCCCAGGCGGCCGAGCGGTGACGACCTGTCCGCCCGCGACCCCCCGGTTTGCTCGAGGACCGGCGGCGTGGCGAAGCGGCCGGCGGCGACGCAGAGCGCGCGCACCCCCGCGGGCCCCAGCTCGCGGGCGACGGACTTCATCAGCCCGACCACCCCGAGGCGGAGGACGTTGGACAAGAAGAGGTGAGGCAGGATCTCCTTGGTCGAGGACGAGGTGACGTAGACGATGACCCCGGACCCCGAGCGTACGAGGTGACCGGCCACGGCCTTGGTGACCGCGAAGGCGCCCTCGAGCATCGTGCGGCACGCCGCCTGGAACTGATCTCGACCGATCTCGGCGAAGCCCCCCGTGGCCGGGCGACCGTGGTTGAACACGACCACGTCGAGGCCGCCGAGCTCGTCGACCACGTCTTCGGCGGCAGCCTCGATGGCGTCCGCACCCTCGGCCAGGTCGAGTGGCACCGCAACCCCGCCGACCTCGTGTGCGGCTACCCGCAGCCGCTGCCGGTCACGCGCCGAGACGGCGACCAGCGCTCCCTCCCCAGCCAGGCTGGCCGCCGCCGCCCGTCCCAGCCCCGAGGAGCCACCGAGCACCCAGGCTCGCCGCCCTTTCAACCCGAGGTCCATGCCACCTACTGCTCCGCCTTCATCGCCGACTCGTGCCAGGAGCCCAGCACGCGCATCGAGAGCAGGCTGGCGAGGGCGAAGAACAGGATCCCGAGCAGCGCGGCCGCGATCGCCGCCGCGAAGACGTAAGCGGTCTCAAGACGATTCGAGGCGACGATGACGATGTACCCGAGCCCACCGTTCCCGCCACCGGTGCCGGCAACGTACTCGCCTACGATGGTCCCGATCACGGCCAGGGTGGCCGTGACCTTGAGCGCGGCCATGATGAACGGCAGTGAGGTCGGGAAGCGGAGCTTGAGCATCATCTGCAGCTTCGAGGCGTGGTAGACGCGGAAAAGATCGACGCTGGTCGAAGAGGCGGACTGCAGCCCGACGAGCGTGTTGGCGACGATCGGGAAGAACCCGACGATGAAGGTGATGACCAAGATCGAGAGCGTCCCGGTGCCGAACCAGATCACGACCAGCGGCGCGATCGAGATGATCGGGACGGTCGACAGGATGATCGCATACGGATAGAGGGTCCGTTCGAGCGGTTTCCAGCCGGCCATCACCAGAGCCCCGAAGACGCCGAGCACGGCGCTGATCGCGAAGCCGGCGAAGGAGGTGACGCTGGTGAGCACGATCGCGCTCACGAACTCGGGCCCGTGGCGAACCACCGTCGCCCAAATCGCGGTCGGCGTGGGCAGGATGTAGACAGGAAGCCCCATCGGACCGGGGAGGAACTGCCAGGCCAGGACCGCGACCAAGAAGGCCAAGGCTGGGGGCCAGACCGACGGCCACCAGGCCCGGGTCCAGCTCGCTCCGCGGAACCGGCGCCTCCGCGCCTCGGGCGTCTGCACCAAGGTTCCGGTCGACGAGTCGCTCAGCACGATGCCTCCCCCGCCATGTTCCGGTGCAGCGATCTCGAGACCGCCGCAACCTGGGAGGAGAACTCGGGGGCCGTCCGCAGGTCGTCCGAACGCGGGTACGGGATCGGGACGTTGAAGACGTCTGCGATCCGACCCGGCGAAGGCGTCATGACCGCGATCCGGGTCGAGAGGAACACCGCCTCCATCACGCTGTGGGTCACGAAGACGATCGTGCACCGCTCCTGCGACCAGATCCGAAGCAGCTCGTTCTGCAGCTGCTGCCGGGTGATCTCGTCGAGAGCGCCAAAGGGCTCGTCCATCAGCAGCAACGGCGGATGGCTGACGAGGGCCCGGGCGATCGAGACGCGCATACGCATGCCCCCGGAAAGCTGGCGCGGCAGGACCCTGATCTGGCGTCTGAGGCCGACCAGCTCGATCGCGGCCCGAGCCGCTGCCTCCCGCTCGCGCCGCGACACGTGCCGGAGCTCGAGCGGAAGGGCGACGTTGGCCAGGACCGTCCGCCACGGGAGCAGGGTCGCGTCCTGGAAGACGATGGAGACGTCTTGACGGTCGCCCTCGGCGCCGACCATCCGGATCTCGCCTTCGCTCGGCCGGGTCAGCCCTGCGATCATCCGCATGATCGTCGACTTCCCACATCCGGAGGGGCCGACCAGGGAGAGGAACTCCCCACGCCTGATGTCGAGCGAGACGTCGTCGAGCGCCCGGGTCCCGTTGCCGAAGGTGTGAGCGACACGGTGGAGGCGGACGAGGACCTCCCCTCGCCCATCTCCAACAACCGGATCAGGACCGAACTGGCTCTGCGCGACCTCCAGCAACGCCATGCTACCCCTGCCGCGGCGGCGGGAGGACCTTGGGCACCAGGGTGGTGTCGGCGAACGACTTGATGTCGATGGTGGCGTTGATGGCGCCGATGGTCTTCATGTCGTTGTAGGTCGCCTCGACCCGTTTGGCGTCGATCGACCCAATCCCCCTGGTGGCCGCGTCCCCGGTGTAGATGTAGTCGTCCTGGAACTTCGCGATCGCGTCCATGACGTCGACGGAGTCGGCGTTGTTGAACGTGTGCATGTAGACGTCTACGTCGTGGTAGTGATTGCGATAGTACGCCCAGCCCTTGCCGAGGGCACCCAGGAACGCCCTCAGGACATCCCTATGGCTGTTCACGTACGACTCGAGCCCATAGAGGGCGTCAGCGTACGGATTGCGGCCGGCGTCGGCCAGTTTGAGGTAGCCGATCTCGACGTTCTGAGCTGCCAGCGTCGGGACGTCATCGGTCACGTACCCGAGCAGGAGCGAGCTGGGATCGTGCGCGAAGTTGGCGTATGAGTAAGGCAGGACCTTGTTCTGCAGATGGAACTTGTCCTGGAGCCACTGGTAGTCGACCGAACCGGTGACCGCGTAGACGGTGCGGCCGTTCATCTCCTCGAAGGAGCTGATGGGATTACTCTTGTGGTACTCGACCCCCTCGGGATAGACCTGGTAGGTGGTCGCGAACTCCTTCACCGGGATCCCGTTCTGGCGAGCCAGGAGGAGGGTCCCGTCGTTGTTGATGTAGCCGATGTCCGCCTTGCCGGAACCCACGATCTGCGTGCTCGAGACCTGTGGGCCTCCGGGCGTGACCTGGAGGTCGATCCCCGCCTGCTTGAAGTATCCCTGCTGGATCCCGGCGTAGAGGCCACCGTACTCCGGGGTGGGGTACCAGGCGAGGACGAGGCGCACCGTCGTCATCTTCGAGGGCGAGGCCGGGCTCGAGGCCGGGCCGCCGCCACAGCCGACGGCGCCGAGCACGGCCGCCACCGCGGCGGCGGCCCAGACGCTCCAACTTCTGGCGTTCACCCGCATCCCTCCTCTCTAGGTCTGGCGCATAGCGCCGGCGCCTAACATGCTAGTTACATATTACTTGCAGTCTAGAATAGCTGCCTTGGAAGAAGCTGTCAACGTACTGCTCGTTACCTTGCTAGAACTTGATCTGCACTGGTATTCTCATCGCCTCCGGTCCACCCGCGCAAGGAGGCGAGGATGCAGCTCAAAGACCAGGTCGCGGTGATCACCGGCGCCGGCTCGGGCATCGGGCGCGCAACCGCGAAGCTCTTTGCCGCCGAGGGGGCCTCGATCGTGGTCGGCGACGTCTCGAGCGCCGGCGGGCAGGAGACGGTCGCCCAGATCCGGGCCACCGGCAGCGAAGCCGCGTTCGTGCCCGTGGACGTCACGGACGAGGCTGCCGTGGCCCGCCTGTTCGAGGCGGCCGAGGAGCGCTATGGCCGGGTGTCGATCGTCTTCAACAACGCGGGCCGGATGCTTCGCGGAACCGTCGAGGAGATCCCGGTCGACGAGTTCCGTGCCCTCCTCGACCTCAACGTCGTCGGCGTCTTCTTGGGCTGCAAGTACGGCATCCCGGCGCTGCGTCGGAACGGCGGCGGCGCCATCGTCAACACCGCCTCCGCCGTCAGCTTCATCGGCACTCCCAACGCCGCCGGCTACTGCGCCTCCAAGGGCGCCGTCCTGCAGCTCACGCGGGCCGTCGCCCTCGACGTGGCCAAGGAGGGGATCCGGGTCAACGCGGTCTGCCCTGGTCTGGTCGACACCAACTTCTACGTGCCCGATTACGAGCGAGGCGTGGATCCCGCGGAGTTCCGTGCCCAAAGCGGCGCCCGGGCACCGATGGGGAGAATGGCCACCCCAGAAGAGGTCGCGCAGGCGGTGCTCTACCTGGCCTCGCCCTCCGCCTCCTTCTGCACCGGGACCGCCCTGCTCGTGGACGGCGGCATCACCGCCCAATGACCGCTCCCGGCTCGGCCACGACTGTCGCGGCCGTGGTGGCCGAGGAGCTGGCGGCGGCGGGGGTCAGGCGCGCCTTCGGCGTCCCCGGAGGGGAGGTCCTGGGATTGCTGCACGAGCTCCGGGGTCGAGGAGTCGAGTTCGTCCTCTGCCGGCACGAGTCGGCAGCGGGGATGGCCGCGTCGGCCTACGGCAGGTTGACGGGAGCGCCCGGGCTGGCGATCAGCACCCTCGGTCCCGGGGCCTGCAACCTGCTCCTGCCGGTGGCCAATGCACAGCTCGACCGGGAGCCGCTGGTCTGCATCTCCGGCGACCTCCCGGCCGCCTTCCCAGCCTCGCACACGCACCAGCGCCTGCCCCTGCTACAGACGTTCCGCCCGATCGTCAACTACGCCGCCGCGCTGAGGCCCGCCGGCGCCCGCGCCACCGTTCGCTCGGCGTTGCGAGCAGCGGTAGGGCCGCCCGCAGGAGCCGCCTTCCTGACCCTGAGCGCGGACGATGGTGACGCGACGTCCGCACCCGGCGAGGGCAGCTGGCCGGAGACCGAGCCCGACGGGCGGCCGCCGGAGGAAGCCGTCACCCTGGTCAGCTCCCGGCTGGCAGCCGCGGACGGCCCTCTGGTGGTCGTCGGCCACGAGGTGCCACGGGCCGCGGCCGGGAGCCTGCAGAGGTGGCTCCGGGGCTGGCGGCTGCCCTTCGCCGTCACGCCCAGGGCGAAGGGACTGGTCGACGAGCGGGACGAGCGCTTCGTCGGCGTCCTCGACGGCGCCGGTCTGCTCAGGGTCATGCGCGAGGCGGTGGCCGCCGCCGACCTGGTGCTCGGCGTCGGGCTCGACCAGGTCGAGCTGATCCAGCCCTGGCACGCTACGGCGCCCGTCCTCTGGATACGGGAACCGGGAGGACCCGAGGCCCGGGCCGGAGGCGGCAACGTCATCGTTACCCGGCTCCATCCGTTGCTCGAGGTCCTCGAGGGAGCCGAGCCGCCGCGACGGTGGGAGGACCGCTTCGAGGTGACGCGGACGGCACGCCAGCGGGCGGCCAGGGCCCCGGGATCGCCGGCATGGATCCCGCAGGCGTTGGCGATCGCGCTTCCCGAGCGTTCCATCGTGACCACCGACGTCGGATCGCACAAGTGCCTTCTCTGCCAGTACCTGCCCACGCCGGACTCCGGTCTCTTCCTCACCTCGAACGGCCTCTCAGCGATGGGATACGGGCTCCCGGCGGCGATCGGCGCCAAGCTGGCGGCGCCGGAGCGACCGGTGGTGGCGGTGGTGGGCGACGGCGGGTTCGCGATGACCGGCCAGGAGTTGGAAACGGCGGTACGGGTGCACGCGCCGATCACGGTCGTGGTGCTGGCGGACGGGTCGCTGTCGCTGATCCGAGCGCTCGCCACCCAGCGTGGGATGCCACCCTACGGCGTCGACTTCGGTGCGGTCGACATCGTGAAGATCGCGGAAGCCTGCGGGGCCCGGGCGACGATGGCCGGGACGCCCGCGGAACTGCAGGCGGCGGTGGGAGATTCCCTAGGGACAGGTCCCCCGACGGTGATCGTCGTCCCAGTCCCGGCGGAAAGCTACCTCACCGTCCTGTAGCCGAGTTCCCGCCGGGACCGGTGCAATGCCCACCGCCTCTTCGTACAGGGACCGCGGCCAACTCCAGGGCCGGCGCGTGCCCGGCCCACCCTCTGCCCTACCACGTTCGCTCTCCAGGGCTGCGCTCGTTCGGCCCTGCCCGAGCAACGCCCAACCTGGTCCCTCACCGACGGCCTGAGCCCCGGTCCGTACCGAGGGAGAAGGAGCGGCAGGCGCCATTGACACTCGGTTCAGGCGCCCTACACTCAGCTTGATCGGGCCATTATTGGTATAAGCAATCCAAATACGGAACAAAGCTCAACCGCTCCGCCTCGGGCAGCGGAGCTTGCGCACCGACCGGCCGATCGCAACCTCCCTGCCGATAATGGAGCGTTGCCAGATGTCGGGAAGAGTACGCCGGTCGGCCAATGGTCTTCTGAGCCATCCCTACCGTTGCCGTCGTGCGTCGGCGCTCACGTGGGGCACCTCACGAGTCGCCAGGTTCGTGAAGGTCGTCCCCGGTGGGCATCGAGCGGTCTGGAACACGGGCCAGGCCAGGCACGACCTGGTCGCGTCCGGCAGCTGCGGGAAAAGTGACTGCACAGTCGCGCAGTGATCATCATCCTAGGCGGTCAGCGTCTCCGGCATCTGGGCCGCCCGGGCAGCTCGCATCTCGGCCAACTGACGGTCCTCGAGGGATCGCTCGAGCGGGTTGGTGGAGCGGAGACACTTGCGCAGGCGCAGCGGGTACGCCAGGTGCGCCCAGAGCGCCGGCAGGTCCTCGGCCAGGCAGGCGACTGCGGTGGGGGTACGGGCGCTCGAGCTGGTCACCAGCTGCCGCAGCCGCGTCTCCCCATCCGCCGGTGAGGTCGCCGCATCCAGCGCCGCCCTGGAGGCCGCCTCCGCCCGCTGGCGCAGCTGGACATCCTTCTTTGGCAGCTTGGCAACCAGATTTCGAAGCCGGTGCACGCTACACCGCTGGCGCTCGGAGCCCGGCCACCGCTCCCCGATTGCCCGGACCAGGCCCGGCACACCGTCGGTCACCACCAGCATCGGCGCCCGCAGGCCCCTACGAAGAAGGCCGCGGCCCATCTCCAGCCCTCGTACCGTTCCCGCTGGCCCAGCACCGCGCCCAGCCGCACTCGCTCCCCGGCCTCGTCATAGCCCCAGGCCACCAGCACGCCCTCCTTGGCACCGGTGGGCCTGGTGGGCAGGTAGGTGGCGTCCAAGAACCGGACGACCAGCCGGTCTCGCCCAGCCCCGCCCCCGGAAGACCTGAGAGCGCGCTTGCAGCTGACGGCAGATCTGGCTGGCGGCGCTCTTGGAGACCCCATCCAGGCCCGCCTCGGAGACCAGGCTCTCGTGGTCGTGGTCCGACAGCCCGCGCACCCAGCCCCCGATCACCAGCGCCTCCGGGGGCCTGGTCCGCACCGCCGTCCCTCCATTGGGCAGTATGCTGCTCACGAACCGCTCCGCAGTGCCGCGAACCTGCGGCATCGGGATCTCCAGCTCGCCCTCCGCCGTCTGCACCTTCCGCGGCCGGGTCCCGTTCCGGGAGCCCCGCGCATCCCTCGTCCGCTCGTAGCGTGCCCGCCCCAGGAAGGCGGTTACCTCCTCCTCGACAGCGCTCTGCAGTACCAGCCGGGCTCCCAGCCGGCCATCTCGGCCAGGCGTTCAGCATCCATCACCTACCGCTGGTTCCCACCAGCTCGGCGATGGCGGCCTCCAGGGCCGCGCTCGGCGCTATCCGCATCGTCACGGCGTAGCCCTCTTTGCAAAGGTCCTCTGCGGAAGGCTATGCCGTCTCAATTTTCCAGCGCCACCCGGACGCGACCCGCGCCGAGCCCCGGTAGCCCGCCGCCCGCCGCCGCTTGGCCGAGATCAGGCCGTCGGTCGCCCTCACCTTCTCCTCGACGAGGCCGTTCACGCTCTCAGTGTTCGACTCCAGGCGCCGCGGACGCCGCTCGTACGGCCCGCCCGCCTCCAACTGCTGCACCACCGCTTCACCGTCTTGTCCGTCGTCTGACGCAGCCGGGCCGCGGCCCGGTAGCTGCCCAGCTCTCGGTGGGCGTTGAGGATGTCCAACTGCTCCCTCGTGTTCTTCAATGGAGACGCCCTCGGTGCGGCGTGGTTGGCGTAGGACACCAATACCTTCGCCCACCGGGGACACCTCCGCGCCGACCATCAGGTCAGCCCAGGGGTGCGGACTTCGAGATGGCCACAGCCGCGGACTCTACGTTGGACAAGAACACGGTCAACCGTGCCCGCCACCAGGCACATTGGGACTGCCTGCTTCCCTGGCAAGCGCATTCTCGATGGGAACTTACGGGACATAGGTACTGCCATCGCCTCGAATCGTGGACCCGTAGCGGAGACCGCCTTGAGGAAGGACTCCTGAAACGCGATCGCTCGGTACGATCCGGAGAACCACCACGGGGTGCCCCGACGAGGGCCCAGCCTGGCAAGTCGCGGCCCTCCATGGTCCGGAAGTGCGCACCTGGGTCGGCCGCTCCAGGTGCTCCTCGGTCGCCCGCTCCCAGCCTGTGGTCGGCGGCCAAGTCCCCTCCCTCCCACCGGCGGCGTCAAGGCATCGAGCATCTTCCCAGTGTCCAGAGGTTGCCGCTCGACTCCACGTCGGTGGCATCGAGAGCCTTCGATCAGCCCCGCACTACCATCCGGCCTCGCCCTAGGATGGATCGGACCCGAAGACGATCACCTCGGCGAGCGTCAGGCCGAGCGCGGTGCAGACCGCCTGCAGGGTGCCGAAGGTGGGCGGCGCCTGAGCAGGTCGCCCAGGGCCCAGGATCGACGTGGGCACGACGCGCCGGCTCGCCCCGGGGTCCAGCCGCGCGGCGTTCGTGCCCGCTCGATGGTGGCAACATCCACCGACCAGGCCCGCGGCCCCGCCACGCCGTGACCTGGCGCCACCCGTGCAGGCGCCCCCCGCACCCAGGCGTGGCAGTGCCGCCTCCAGGCCTCGCGCACCCGGTCAGCGGAGGGCGCCGGCTCGAACCCGGAGGGGCGCCGGGGCTCCTCCCCCGATGCCTGGACCTCGACCACCACCTCCGACCTCGCCTACGTCGTGCCGCTGTCATGGGCAGCGCCCCGGCCCTGAGCCATTGCCGGCTCTGGCCTGGCCCCGGGGCCGGCCGCGATTGCCCAGCCCAGACCATCTCCTGCTGCATCATGCCCACCCGGATCCTCCTACGTTCGGGGCCTCGACGGACGGCCTCGCAAGGTCGAACGACGAACTCGATCCTGGCCGCTACTCGCCGAGGAGCTGGCTGATGCGCTGCCGGGAGACGCCTAGCAGCGCCGCGGCGTCACGGCGAGTGTAGCCAGCGGCGGTGAGCATCCGCGCCGCCCGCTCCAGCGCGGCCACGGACTGCCGTTGCGCTGCCGCCGCCTTGCGGCGTAGCCGGCGGGCCAGTACGACCGGCTCCTGCAGCTCCGGCGCCAGCACGACCTCGACCGACAGCTCGAAGGAATCCGCAGGCGCCCCTACCAGGCCGGCGAGCGTGGCGCGGGCCGTGTCGTGGACGTCCTCGTACGTTCGGGCCTGGGTCACGTACTCATCGGAAAGACCCGGCCCCCCGATCCACAGCAACCAGCCACCGCCCCGGCGCTCGCAGCGCACACGGTAGGCCGCCCCTGCCCCCGCGCTCGCTGTCGCCTGCTCGACGAACTTCTCGGGCATCACCATAAGCATAGGCTTTCTCGCTTGTGCTAGTTCTCTAGCCAGAATAGGCTATTGATGTAGCATTACAAGAGAGGCCTGCTTGTCCGAAGGAGGGAGGACATGGAACGCCTGGAGCAACCGTTCACGAAGGCCCAGCGGAGTACCGTCGTCACGCTCGCGATGCTAGGCACGCTGCTGGACGGCGTCGACTTCACGATCATGCTGTACTTCCTGGCTCCAATCGCCAGGTATTTCCACGTCCCCCTAACGCAGGTCGCGGCTATCCAGGCAGTGAGCTACATCGCCGGAGTGGCTGGCGGCATCCCGTTCGGCGTCGTTGCCGACCGCTGGGGCCGCCGCCTCGGCCTGACGCTCACGGTCGGCCTGTTCAGCCTGCTCAGCCTAGTGGCGGCGCTGTCCCCCAACTTCGCGTTCCTGTTCGTCGTCAAGGTGCTGATGGGCGTGCCCATCGGCGGCGAAACGGGCATCGCTATGGCCTACCTGAACGAGGCGCTGCCGGGCCGCAGCGACCGCCGGGGTCTGGCCACGGGGGCACTCCAAGGAATGTTCCAGCTCGGCCTGTTCGTCACCATCGGCATCTTCACGTACACCCAGACGCACTTCGGGGCCGAAGCCTGGCGCTACGCCTTCGGCGTGCTCGGCCTGGGCGCTCTGGCCGCCGGCCTGATCCGGATGACCATGCCGGAGTCCAGGCTTTGGCTGGCGGCGCGATCTGCCGGAGCGGTCGTGCGGGAGCGTCCGGTTCTGGGCCTGTTCCGGGGAGGTCTCGCCTCCACCACCATCGTCGCCAGCTTGCTGCTGACCGCTGTCTTCTTCGCCGGCTTTGCCTTCGGCACCTACTCCCCCGCCACCTGGCAGTCCGTCTACCACCTGCCCGCTGGCACCGTGGCGCTGATTGGAGCAGTCGGATCGATCATCTCGATCGCCGGCTACCTCCTGGCCGGGGTCCTCTCGGACGCCATCGGCCGGCGCACGCCATTCGTTGTCCTGCCGGCCTTTGGCGCCGTGGCCGGCGTGGCGTTCCTGCTGCTGGCCACGACCACCCCCATAGCGGTCGTACAGTCCACGTTCTTCCTGGCCTCGCCGGTCGTCTTGCTTGCCCTGCTCCTCCTGCTGGGCAACCCGCTGGGAGGCCAGGGCTCGTGGCTGGGCGAGCTGTTCCCGACCGCCCTCCGCTCGACCGGGATCAACCTGCCTTTCTACGCCGGACGGGCAATCGGCGGCGGACTGCTCCCCTACCTGGGCCTGCTGGCGGTGACCGCGGCCGGCCTCGACCTCCGTTACACCGTGATCTTCGCGGTCGTCGCGAACCTGTTCGCCATCGGCCTCTCGTTCGGCCTGCATGAGACGCGCGGCGTCCTGCTCCAGCCAACCGACTCCATGGAGGTATCCATGAGGTGACCCTGAACCTGCGCCTGGTCGGCGACATCAACCTCAAGCGCGACCTCGGCTTCTCCGCGGAGGTCGCCTTCAGCGCTGTACGGAGCGAGCTGGAGTCGGCGGACCTCCGCCTCGGCAACCTCGAGGGCTGCTTCTCGGACCCGACGGTCGAGCTGCCGTACAAGCGGGGTTGGTTCCACTGCGAGCCGGAGATGGCGCTGCACTTGCGTGGCCTGGTCGACGCAGTGGCGTGCGCCAACAACGTGCACTTCGGGCCTGACATCGTCGAGTCGCTGCGCCGGCTCGACGACCTGGGCATCCGGCACAGCGGTGCCGGATGCAATCGCGCCGAGGCTCGCCAGCCGGTCGTCATCGAGCGGTCCGGCGTCCACGTGGGCCTGCTGGCGTACACGTCGGTGTTCACCCCCGTCGGCCATGCCGCCACCGAGGATGGTCCGGGCGTGGCGACGATTCGGGCGCGGGCAGCCTTCGAGCCCCACCCTCGCCACGTCGAGATGCCCGGCGTGGCGCCCATTGTCCGCTCGTGGCCCGATCCTGCCGAGCTCGACGCGGCCTGTCAGGACGTCCGTTCGCTCCGTGAACGGGTCGACGTGCTCGTGGTGTACTGTCACTGGGGCGTGACCGGGATGGTGAGGCCGGCCGAGTACCAGCGCACGATCGGCCGTGCACTCGTGGACGCCGGGGCACACGTCGTCGCCGGCTCCCATCCCCATCGCGCCCAGGGCGTGGAGCGATACGGCGCCGGTGTCATCTTCTACAGCCTGGGCAACTTCGTCTTCGGTTGGGGGCTCCACCGCGAATCGACCCGCGATGGCCTTCTGGCACGCCTCACCCTGGAGAACGGAAAGCTCGACCGGGTGACCTTGGTGCCGGTCGCGCGCGACGCGGAGGGGCGAACGCAGCTGCTCTCGCCCCAACACGGCCACGGCCGCGAGTTGGCGGACAGCGTGATCACCCTGTCCGCCGACCTGGACACCGAAATCCGCGTCGCGGGCGACGAGCTACTCCTCTGACGGCCGGAACCCCTCCCACCGGATCGACGCCATGATGGACCACCTGGAGCGCCGGGTCGGCTTCCGCGTCCACGCCCACGCCCTCCGGCACACCTTCGCCACCGTGGCCACCAAGCTGGGCTGGAACTTCGAGCACCTCCGCGCGGCCATGGGCCACGCCGACTACAAGGAGCTCCAGCGCTACGTGCGCCTGGCCACCGAGCGCGACCTCGGCGCCCGCCGCGACTGGCTGGAGTTCATCGTCGAGAACCCCGCCGCGGACTGGTCGTAGCCATGCTCGAGGCGGCTCTCGATCCACGACCCGGGGCCCGGGAGGGAGGCGATGGTCTCCGACGCCCCACCCGGGCCACCCTGGTCGGGCTGCTGGTCGGCACCGGGCTGGCCCTGGTGGCGGCGCTGGGGCCGCTGGTCAGCGCCGTCACCATCACGGTCGGCGTGGAGACCCAGGTCGGGGAGGCCTCCGGGGCGATGCCCGCACGCTCCCGGCCGCCCACGCCAGGGCCACCGGTAACGTCCGGGAGCGCCACCTCGAGAGACCGAGGAACCCCCACCGACACCGAGCCGAGAACTTCGGCCATGGTCCTGATCGAGGGCGACCGGCGGGTGGCGAGCGTCACCGATCCCGAGGCCGGGTCGATCACACGACCCAGGGATCCGGCCATGCCGATGCACGGGCTGCGCCGAGCGGCGACGCTCGCGCCCAGCCACGGCCGGGGCCGTGGAGTCCCTGCCGGACCGACACCCGATGGCCGTGAGGGGGCCGGAACGCGAAGGGGTTCTCGGCAGCTACGCGAGCGAGCCGACACCGAACGTGTGCGTGCGGTGAGAGCCGCCGGCAGTGGCCCGGCGCCCGACCGGCGATCGCAGGGTGGTCGGGGCCGCGACCGCCTCACCCCTGTGCCCAGGCACGACGTCGTCCTCCCTTCACCGGCTGTGAGGCGCACCACGCGAGCGAGATCCGCGTTGTCCGCAACGCTTGGACCGTGAGGGGACGGGCCGGCCCGGTCCGCCGAGGCGAGTTGCGGCCTCCGCCCTCGATCTGGCCGGTCGGCGCCCCGGTCTCGGTTACACGAACAGCGAGATCGATGCCGGCAGCTATCCCACCGGGTCCCCGCACCGCCGCTCCACATCGACGGCCACCGGCAGGGCTGAGGCCGCCGAACGCCCCGTGACATGAAGCCAACGGACCGAACGGGCGGCGAGCGCACCGCCGTCATCCTCTCGGTAGCGGCCCCACGGTGTGGACACGACTCGAGCCGCACCGGCCCGACCGAACCGGCCGGGAAGTGGCCAGACCACGACCCCGACGCCCTACCGAAGCTGGCGGTCAAGAACGGTTGACGGTTGGCGTCCGCATCTCACGCGAGTGCACAACCCCGGGCGGCCGGCTCCTATACTGAAAGAGAGTGGCTCTCACGCTGCTAAACGCGAATCAGCGGAAAGAGCAGTTCAGTCGTGCCTATCTCCACACCGTGGCTGCTGTTGCGGGGCTCCAGATCGAGGTCAGCCAGGTGGACACTGCCAGCATCGACGCCACCATCCGCTGCGACGGGCCGACGGATCCAGTCCGATTGGACGTGCAGTTGAAGTGCACGGCACGGGATGTCCCACTCCCCGATCCGCTACCCTACCGCCTTCCCGGCAAGAACTACGACGACCTGCGCCGGCGCGCCAGCAGTCCGATAATCCTGGTGGTTCTGGTCGTCCCTCATAACGACAACTGCTGGCTGGAGCACCAGGTGGACGCGTGGGTGGGTCGCCACGCCTGCTTCTGGCTCTCGCTCAAGGGCTACCCTCCGCTTCCCGAGGGCCAGACCGAGAAGACGGTGTACCTTCCGGCCAGGCAGCGGTTGACTCCCGATGAGCTGCGCCGGCTGATGGCCATCGTCGCCGAGCGGGAGGAGCTGTGAAAGCGATCGTCACCGATGCCGATGCGCTGCGTGCCGTCAGCCCCGAGGACGCTACCGCCTATCTGCGCGCCCACGGCTGGGACCGAACCCGCGAGCGCCGGACGGGGAGCGTCTGGACCCGATCCCTGAAGGGCAGCGCCGGCCTGGCCACAGTCTTCGTGCCGGGTGACCGAGACTTCGCGGACTATGCTCAGCGTCTCTCGGAGCTGCTGGGGGCGCTGGCCGAGGTCGAGGAGCGCTCGCAGCTCGAGATCCTGGCTGACCTGACCTCCGCTTCGAGTGACGTCATCCGCATCCGGGTGATCAGCGCGGCGACGGCTGCCGGTCGCATCCCACTGTCTACCGGAGTCAAGGTCGTGGAAGGCGCTCGCTCGCTCATCATGGCGGCCTACTGCTCGGCACGTGACCCGCAGCCCGTCTACGACTTCCGGCACGCGGTCGACGCCAGACGTCACGTCGATGAGTTCCTGCTGGGCAGCGAGGCCCCGAGCAGCTATGCGATCTCGATCGTCTCGCCGCTCGGCCTCGACCTACCGGTATCCGGCCTGCAGCCCTTCTCGCGGACGGTGACCCGCACGCTCTTCAGGGCGATGGACCGCCTGCAGACGCTGGTGCGTGACGTGATGACCCAGCGCGGAGACCTGTCGCAGTTCAGCCAGCAGGTCCGGTCGGGCGTCAGCTCGAACCTCTGTGAGGCGATCGCCAGCATGGACATCGGGCAGCCGGACGGCGTGGTCGAGTTCGCGTTCAGCTGGTCTCCGCTTCATCGGGACCCGGACCTCACGCCCCGCCGATTCGCCATCCGCCAGGGGGAGTTGCCGCTGGTGCGCCGGGCGGCCGAGTTCCTGAAGGAGGCGGAGCCTCGCCCGAGCTTCCAGGTGGAGGGTCCGGTGGTGCGGCTCGACCGGCCCACGGGGGCCGGCACGTCTGGGATCGTCACGATCCGTGCGGTCGTGGACAACAGCCAGGCACTGGTTCACGCCCGACTGGAACCGCAGCAGTACGACATCGCCGGGAGCGCGCACCTGCGCGCCCAGCGGGTGCGGGTCATGGGTCTGCTCGTGAGACGCCGAGGTCGAGCGACCGAATACGATCTGCTGGAGGTCTCCGACATCGCCATCGCCCCGTCGGCTGGAGGCACCGAGACGGCATCCGTTTGAGGCCCTGGCGTGCTTTGCACGGACCCGACCATGGCACTGGCGTTGCCGCCGACGAGGTCCAGGGTCGGCTCGAGCGGCTCGACACACTAGAGGTGGCGCGTGACGCGGTTTTCGAGCATGCGCCGGCCCACGGCAGGACCCAGGCCGCAGCGGTGTGGTCAACCGTCACGTGAAGATCGCCGCCGGTGAACCCATGGAGGACGATGCGGTGGCGTGGTGCCGACGGGCATGCTTGGGCCGGCCATGCCTGAGCTCTTCGGTGCATCGTGCCGTTCGCCCGCTCCGCGACAGGCCGGTCGCCGCGATGCTTCGTCGGCGCGGGGGTCGTGGCCTGAGCAGCAGGCCCAGCTGGTCCCGACGACCTCGCTGCCGCGAGTGCAGCGAGCAACGAGGCAGACGGCCCTTCCTCGCCCATCGAGAGCCAAAGGAGCTCGCCGAACATGGGTTGCAGACAGGACGGATGCATCCGGGCGAGAGGGCTCTCGCCCTCCTCCCCACCCGACGAGCCGCCGACGCGGGCGGTTCCGCCAGCCATGCCTCCGCTCCACCTCCCATCCGCCACCCGGCGTCGCGCCTCTCCCCGCGATCCCGCCCGGGCCGGCCACGACTCGGGCGACGGACCTCGCCGCCTCGACCCATCGCCTCACTCCGACGCATCTCCTGGTCGCACCCAGGTCCAGGCCGAGATGCCGACGGGCCGTCTCGCCGGGTCCGGTGGTGGAAGCATCGTCCCGGGCGGCCGCCAGCGGCTCCAGCCATACCGGTCGGTTCCAGCAACCACCATCGCCGGCGGGGCCCCTGGCCGTCGCTCCCAGGACACGCTCGGTCGCCGGCTCGCCGCGAACGCGGCCATCGGCAGAGCCGGGTCGCCCGTCCCAGCCTCCGGTCGACTCCCAGGACAGCCCCCCAGCCGCCGGGGGCCGCCGGGCGGCTACGACGACCCCAACAGCTGGGCGGCTCGCTCCCCTGCCCGCTCCGCCAGGCGGAGGTGGTAGGCCACCTTGTTACGGTTGCGCAGCAGCTCGGTGGCCAGGAAGCGGGCCTCGTCGGAGGTCGGGTCGAGGCCGGCCAGGTGCCGGACCGGCTCCAGGAGCGGGACCGGCGGCACCGGGATGGCCAGGTCCTGGTCGAAGGGGCCCTGGGCGGTGAAGTTGATCAGCACCAGCTCCCGGTCCATCTCCTGGAGGGCGCGGTTGATCGCCGCCGCCCGTTCGGGGGCCGGCTCCGGGCCCAGGGCGTCGAGCAGGCGGTCCACCTCGGCCGCGCGCTCCTCCACCCTGGTGGCGCGCGCCACCGCCGGCCCCAGGTCGAGACGACCGGCCGCCGTCTCCTGGTAGCGCTCCAGGGTCTCCCGGATCTCCCGGGCCGCCTCCCGATAGCGGAAGGGGAGGACGGGGGCGGCGGCGGCGCGCAGGGTGGCCAGCAGGTAGACGCGGGTGTCCCGCTCCAGCACCTCGGGGTCGATCTTGTCGATGGTGTCCTCGGCCGTGTGCCACCACCAGGGCAGGCCGCCCGGCTGCCGGCGCTCGGGCTGGCCGGCGGCGGTGAAGAGGCCGGAGGAGCCCTGGCGGGCGGCCATCTCGGGCG
>DASRBU010000336.1:0-2937 GCA_035653475.1 Candidatus Dormiibacterota bacterium
CCGAAGTAGCTGTCGAAGGAGCGGTTCTCCTGCATGATCACGATCACGTGCCGGATCAGGTGGATGCCTCGCCCGGTGCCGGCGCCGCTGCAGGCGAGCACCGACGCCGAGAGCGACGCCAGGGCCAGCACGGCCCCTACCCGCACGGTCTCACCAGGCCCACCCTGGGATCGTAGGGCAGTCGGGCCGACGCCGACCGGTCGGGATTCGGCCCGTCGCCCGCGCAGGCGCGAGCCGCTCGCCGACGAACCCACCCCCGAGCCGGGCCGGAGGCGTCGCCGTCGGCTCCGGACGCCGCGAGCCGCGCGATGCGTTGATCTCGGATGCGCGCTCATATCGTCTGCTGCGTGGCCCGCACCACCTTGCACCTCGACGCCTCGCTGCTGGCCCAGCTCAAGCGGCATCAGCGCCGGCGGCGGACGTCGCTCAGCGAGCGGGTCAACCAGCTCCTGGCCCAGGCCCTGGCCGAGACGGAAGCGGCCGAGCGGACGGCACGGCCGCTCCGCTGGACGGCTCGGGCGATGGCCGCCCGGGTCGACCTCGAGGACAAGGACGCGCTGGCGCAGGCGCTCGACGGGCGGTGACCGCCACCTTCGACACCAACCTGCTCCTCTACGCCTGGACGAATCCAGCCCGTTCCAGGAGCGGGCCCTGGAGGTGCTGGAGACGCTCGCGCTGGCCCGGACCTGGTCTACGCCTTCTGGCCGGTCGGCCTCGGCTACCTGCGGATCGCCACCCACCCCGCGGTCTTCCCACGGCCGCTCACCGCGGCCGAGGCGATGGCCAACGTCGAGGACCTCATCTCCCGGCCCCACGTTTGCGCCTGCGACGAGGGCGACGGCTTCCGGGACGAGTACCGGCACGTGGCCGGGGCCCCCCCGGTGCGGGGCAACCTGGTGCCGGACGCCCACCTGGTGGCGCTGACGCGACCGCACGGGTCTCGACCATCTGGAGCCACGATCGGGATCTCCTCGAGTTCCCCGGGATCAAGGTCCGCGGCCCCTTCGCCTGAGCCGACCGCCTCCGGCACGCCACCGGACCGTCGTCGCGGCCCCGCCGGCCGGGAGGGTCGGGCTCAGTCGGCCGCCGACAGGTGGGTGGCGTCGGCGATCGAGCGCACCACGAACCGGTCCCCCGACACCGCCACCACGGTCACGCTGGTGAAGTAGGGCAGCACCCCGAGCTGGCCCCAGCCCAGCCCCAGCAGGCTCGAGACGTAGATGGCGATGGCCGCGTTGTGGGTGACCACGGCCGCCCGGGCCGGGTCGTCCGGCACCCCGGCCAGGCCGGCCACGATCTCCTCCATCACCGCGCGCATCCGGGCCACCACCGCCTCGGCGGGCTCGGGGAAGGGATAGGTGCCCGGCGGCACCACCCGCGCCTCTCGCCCCTCGTCCCAGTCGGTGCGGACCTCGCGCAGTCGGGGGTCGAGCCGGACCTCCAGGTCGCGGCCCGCCGCCACCACCGCCGCCGTCTCCCGCGCCCGCCGGAGGTCGCTGGACCAGATGGCGTGCAGCGCCACCGGCCGCAGGCGGGCGGCGAGCCGCGCCGCCTGCTCCCGTCCCCGCTCCGACAGGGGCGGGTCGAGGGGACCGTCGTCCAGTGTCTCCAGCCCCCCGTAGGCGTCGGCGTGACGGATCAACCACAGCTCGCGCACGCCCGGCACCTCGAGCAGGTGCCGCTCGTGGAGGCGGCGGACCATCTCCAGGAAGGCCGCCCCGCGGCCACGGCCGGCCTCAGCCACGGCCCACCGCCCGCTCGATGGCGGTGCGCAGCGCCTCGACCGCGGCCGCCCCCAGGGCGGTGGGCTCGGCCGCCACCTCGCCCACGCTGGCCGCGAAGACGGCGTCGCCGTCGTACAGGGTGTGGGCGGGCCGGATGGCCAGCGCCAGCGCGTCCTGGGCCACCTCGGCCAGCCGCCGACAGCGGGCCCGATCGAGGGCGGCGTCGGTGACCACCAGGCCCAGGGTGGTGTTGCCGAAGGTAGGGCGGCGGGACCTCCCCTCCAGGAGCGCCCGCCAGCCGTCGACGAAACCCCCGGCCTCGTCCCGCGCCCCGGCCACCACCCGCCCACCGCGGTCGACCACGTCCCCCAGGGCGTTGACCGCGGCCAGCGCCCCCACGCTCGGGCCGCCGGGCAGGCGGACCAGCGCCGTGCCCACGCCGCCGGGACAGCTCCGCTCCAGGCCCAGCAGCTTGCCCACGGTGGCGCCGGCGCCGGCGCCCACCGCGCCCTCGGCGGGCGGCTCGTCCCGCTCCGCGTCCAGACAGGCGGCGTAGCCCTGGTCGGGGCCGGGGACGATGCCGGCCGTCCCTACCTCCAGGTCGAAGAGGGCGGCGGCGGGCACGATGGGGACGTGGTGGCGGCCGGCGGGGAACCCCACCCCCCGCTCCCGCAGGTAGCGCATGACCCCGTCGGCCGCGGCCAGGCCGAAGGCCGACCCTCCGGTCAGGCAGATGGCGTGCACCCGCTCGACCAGGTTGCCGGGGCGCAGCAGGTCGGTCTCCCGGGTGGCGGGCGCGGCCCCGCGCACCGCCACCCCGGCCACCGCCCCCGGAGGCGGGAAGAGGATCACCGTGCAGCCGGTGCGGGCGACGAGGTCGGTCCAGTGGCCGACCCGCACCCCGGGGATCTCGACGATGCTCACGTCCAGAGCCTACCCGCGTCCGCCGCCGGGATCGGGAGCGGAAACGGCCCGCGGCGCGACCCGGCCCAGGGCTCGGCGGTCAGCCGGGGAGCGGCGGCAGGGGCTCCCGTGCCGCCAGCCAGCCCGGGGGGATGCCCTCCGAGCCGACCCTGGCGGCCACGATCCCGCCCACGATGGCGCCGGTGGTGTCGCGGTCGCCCAGACCGCGGAGGGTCAGCCAGAGGGCGGCCTCGTAGTCGTCGGGCGAGCGCGAGGCGCACCAGAGCGCGAACGGCACCGTGTCGGGGGC
>DASRBU010000337.1:0-8652 GCA_035653475.1 Candidatus Dormiibacterota bacterium
GTGGGCGTGCTCCTGGTGGAGCAGAACGCGGTGATGGCGCTCGAGGTGGCCCGCCGGGCCTACGTGCTCGACGAAGGCCGGATCGTGGCCCAGGGCCCGGCCGCCCGCATCCGCGACGACGCCGAGATCCGATCCCGCTACCTGGCCGTGTAGGGCCCGGCCGCCGTCCTGTGGGACCGCCCCGACCAGACCGGCGACGGACGAAGTGGCGCGATCGGCTGGATCGGGGCGCCGAGCTGAGGCAGGGCCGACCCGACGCCGGGCCCCTCCAGACGGGGGTCGGCGAGGTCGGTTCGGGCTCGGGCGCGGCCGGCTCGGGACGACGTGAGCGCGGTCGAGGCCGAACCGTGCCGGCCCCCGCTCGCTCGAAGCCGCGAGCGACGCGGGCGTGGCCTCCATCGTCAGCTCCGGTCGAATGCAGGCCATAGGGTGGGCCGGGGACGATGGTGGTCTCGCCGGTCGCTCCGGGTCCGGTGACGAGGACGACAGGGAACGCACCCGGGCACCGGTCCAGGACCGCATCGACCGGCTACGCCTGCGGGGGCGGGCATCCGGTGGTCACCTCAGGCCGTTCCCGCTCTGGGCCAGGCCCGGTCCCACGTCGGGCCGGGTCAGGTCCCGCCGTGGACCACGGACGTCCTCTCTCCAGGCATGCGGGCGCCGTCCAGCGCTGGCTCCGCCTCGGCGTCGGGCCCGGGCGCCGCGGCTCACGCCTCCCAGAGGGCGAAGACACGGACCGGTGAGGCCGTGCCGCCCACGAAGCGCAGGGGCACCACCATCACCCCGAAGCCCTGGTGCCGGGGGATCTTCTCGATGTTGTTCACCACCTCGGTGTGGTTGACCAGGTACTCGGCGTGGGTGCGGTGGTTGGGGTAGGTGAGGTCGGCGGGATTGTCGGTGGAGACGGCATCGGTGAGCACGTTGACCACGCCCTGGTCGAGGATCCAGCGCGACGCCTCCTCGTCCAGACCTGGATACTGGCTCACGTAGGCGAGGGGGTCGTGCCAGAGCCTCGCCGCCCCCGTGTAGTACAGCAGCGTCCCTCCCTCGGGCAACCGTTCGATCTCGGCCTCCTCCATCGCCCGCCGCACCCGGGCCAGCGTGATGTGGGTGCGGGGGGGCACGTCGGAGACGTCGATCCAGGCCCCCTCGGTGAAGCAGAGCTCGATCGGGAACTTCTCGATGGTGAGGTCCGGGCGGTCGGGGTTGTAGTGGAAGACCGCGTCCATGTGCGTGGAGTCGTGATCGCAGAAGGCGATGCCCTTCACCGCGTAACCCCGGAAGGGGGTGTCGCCCAGGCGCATCCTCGACTCGGCGTGGGTCAGGTGGTCCCACATCGCCACCTTCATGTGGCCCGGATAGACGGGGATGCCGGGCGCGATCTCCCGCGACAGGTCGAGGACCTGGTAGCGCCTGCCCAGGAACGTGATCTCGGTCTGCTCTCGATAGGTCCGCGGCTCCTGTCCGACGGCCATGGCGATCCCCTCCTTCGGTGGTGATGACCTAGGCTTCGACGGCGGCTTGACGCGGGCTCAGGAAGAGCCGGGCCCGCTGGTTCTCCTCGCTCTGGGGCAGACGGTCGGCGAGCCGGCGCAGGTCGGCCCGGGCCTCGGGCCCCAGGGCGGAGGCGTCGGGGTGGTTGACCTCGACCAGGTTGCCGGCGGGGTCCCGGAGGTAGAGCTGCACCTGGCCTCCCGGCAGCTCGTTGAGGTGGTAGGCGAAGGTCTCGCCGTCGGTCCAGCCCCGCTCCTTCGCCAACCGGTACACCCGGTCCAGGTCCTCGACCGCGAAGGCCAGGTGCGCGTAGCGCGGGGCGCCCTCCGGCCGCTCGAAGAGGTGCAGCTGCAGGTCGCCCACCCGGAGCCACTGCACCGGGAAGCCGAAGTTCGGGGTCGGAACCGGCTCCGCCCCGAAGACCTCCTGGTAGAAGCGTATGGAATCCGAGAGGTTCCGGGCACAGACGCTGACGTGGTTGAGCCAGGCGATAGGCATCTCGTCACCCCCTGTGGTTTGCTTCCATCCTCCGCCACCGCGAGCCCGGGCGACAACCGGGGACGGGATCCGGCACGGCCCTGCCACCATGGTGAGGTCGGGCCGGGCACCAAGGCAAGGCCGCGCCGCCGGCCGGGGCGGGCCGGCCTCGGGGACGTGATCCGGCCCGGTCCGTCCCCGGGCGCCGGCCGTCGCCGTGGCGCCAGATCGCGGATTGCCTCGGCTCCCCCCTTCCCGTAGTCTCGGCCGGAATGGACGCACACCCGGCCGAGCCGGCCCCATACCCGCTGACGGCGGCCGATTTCAACGGCGACGGGATCCTGGACCTGGCCGTGGCCGACTACCTCGCGGATCGGATCGTCATCGTGCTGGGGAGGCCGGGCGACGTCTGGGAGCTCAAGGAGTGCCACCCGGTCGTGCGCCCGGTGGCGGTCGAGGCGGCCGACCTGGACGGGGACGGCAGCATCGACCTGCTGGTGGCCAGCCAGGGCTCTGGCGGTCTGCAGGTCATGTACGGGAGCGGCCGGGGAACCTTCGAGCCGGGGCCGCACCTCGAGTGCCCACCGCCCCGCTCCATCTCGATCTGCGACGTGAACGGCGATGGCCAGCCCGAGGTGGTGGTCTCCCAGGCCAGGGGCGTCACCGTCTTCACCTCCCGAGGGAGGCGGGGCTTCACCGTTCGGACGCTCCCCACCGCCGGGGTCGGCCGGATGATCGACGGGCTCCACCCCACGCCCGCTGGGGAGTCGAGGATCTGGGTCCTCACCGGCCGGGAGCGCCAGGTCGCCCGGCTCGCCTGCCTCGGCTACAGCGCCGGGGAGATCGGGCGGCTGCTCGGCATCGGCCGACGCACGGTGGAGACGTACCTCGCCGGGGCCCTGTCCAAGCTGGGCCTGGAGTCGAAGCGACAGCTGGAGCGGCACGCCCCCTGGGGGCGGGAGCATACCTGAGACCGCCTCCGGGGCGAGCGCCGCCCCGGGTGCCCTCCGATTCGGCGTCGGCGGGTGGCCCGGCCCGTAGGTCCTACGGATGCCGATGCCGCGGCCGCCCGGTAGGGTCCGGGTCGAGACCGGCCCCCCCGGCCGGTCGAGGAGGAGACCCATGTACGGAACCGTGGCCCGATTCCGCCTGCCCTCGGAGCGTCAGGAAGCGCTGCGAGAGCTGCAACGCCAGATCGAGGTCGAGCCGCCGCCCGGGCTGGTGGCCAGCTACGTCTACCGGATGGACGCGGACCCCGACGAGTACTACTTGGCCGTCCTGTTCGAGGATCGAGATGCGTACGTGGCCAACGCCGAGAGCCCGGAGCAGGACCGCCGCTACCGGCGACTGCGGGCGCTGCTGGCTGCCGATCCCGAATGGCACGACGGTGAGGTGGTGCTCCAGACCTCCGCTCCGGCCGGCCATACCTCGCCCGCCCCCTGAGCGCCGGCGGCGGGAATCCGGCCGCCGGCCGGCCCCAGAGAGGGGCCGGGGCTCAGGCGGCCGGCGGGACGTTCTGGTTCAGGTGGAAGAGGTTGCCCGGATCGTACCGACGCTTGATCGCGGCCAGCCGCGGGTAGCTGGCCCCGTAGGTGGCACGGACGCGATCCTCGCCCTCGTCCATCAGGAAGTTCACGTAGGCGCCGCCGGCTGAGAAGGGGTGGAGCGCCTCCCAGTAGCGCACGGTCCAGGACCTGATCCGCTCGGCCTGGCCCGGATCGGGATCCACGCCGACGATGACCTCGGCGAACCGGGCCCCCCGAAAGCGGAAGGCGGTGTCTTCCGGCCCCACCCGGTGGGCGGCGCCGTCGATGGCGTACAGGTGCATGGTGGAGAGCGGGGTGGGGAGGTCGGCCGCCTGCTCGACGTGGTGGCGGATGGCCTCGTCGCCGAGCTCGTCCACGAAGTCGGCCCTCCAGTACCACTGCAGGCCGGGCGGGTAGAGGGCGTCGAAGGCGCCCTGTAGCACGGGCAGGGGCATGCGCTGCACGCCGTCCAGGGTGGGGGCCAGCTCGCGGGCCCGGCCCAACGTGCGCTCGGTCGCCGCGGCGCCGTCGGCGCCGCACCAGACCACCCCGCACATCGGACGCAGCCACAGGTGCTCGGGGAAGGGAGGCGCGGGCGGAACCACGAGGAAGGCGAAGAACCCGTTCACCTCCTCGGGTGCCTCACGCATCAGGTCTCGATACGCAGCCATGATCTCGGTAGCGCGGTCCATCTCCCACAGCATCGGCCCGGCCGTCACGGTGCTCACCGGATGGAGGCGGAAGTCGAAGGAGGTCACCACGCCGAAGTTGCCGCCACCGCCCCGCAGGGCCCAGAACAGGTCCGGATGGTGCTCCTGGTCGGCGTGCACGAACGTCCCATCGGCGAGGACCAGGTCGGCGCCGAGCAGGCTGTCGATGGTGAGGCCGAAACGACGGGTGAGGTACCCGATGCCGCCGCCCAGGGCGAGGCCGCCCACCCCGGTGGTGGAGATGAAGCCCATGGGCAGGGCGAGCCCGAAGGGGTGGGTGGCGTGGTCGACGTCGCCGAGCACGCAGCCGCCGGCGACCCGTGCCGTCGCCGAGGCGGGGTCGACGGTGACGCCCCGCATCGGTGACAGGTCCACCACCAGCCCCCCATCGCAGGTGCCGAGGCCGGCCCCGCTGTGACCGCCGCCGCGAACCGCCAGGTCCAGCTGCCGCTCGGCGGCGAAGCGGACGGCCGCGATCACGTCGGCCGCGTCGACGCAGCGGGCGATCAGGGCCGGCCGGCGATCGATCATCGCGTTGTAGACCTTGCGGGCTGGCTCGTATCGCTCATCGCCCGGACGGATGAGCGGTCCCCGCAGCCGCGAGCCGAGTTCCTCCGCGGCACGGTCGTCGAGTTCGACGACGTTCGCCATGATCCACTCCTCGCCGTGCGTCGACCGACCGGTCGACGCACGGCAGCGTTGCAACCGAGGCGGCCCGGGGCCGCCGACCGCGTCGATGCTAGGCGGCGGCGCTGGCCGCGGCTTCCGTAGCCCCTACGGACGCCGGGTCAGACCCGTCCGCCGACCTCGGCTTCGACCCGGATGCCCAGGCTGGCCAGGGTCTCGAGCGACACCATGCCCTCGGCGGCCAGCCGGCCACCGGCCCGGATCACCGCCTCGACCAGCCGGGCCGCCCAGGCGTGCTCGAGCAGCAGGAGCGCGGCCGAGCCCCCGGGCGGGATGCGGGCCTCGAGGTCGAGCAGGTCGCGGGCGCTCAGGACGGGGTCCCCGTCCCGCTCCGGCGTTGCCCCCATCGCCGGTGGGACCGCCCGGCCCTCGCCTCGCAGGGCAGGCGACGGCATCCCGGCCAGCAGCGGCCTCAGGAGGGCGCCGTAGCGCCCCACCTCGTCCGGCACCAGCTCCCCCAGGGGCAGCTCGCGCAGGCGACCCCGGTCGTCGCGGCGCACCAGGAGCAGGTCGACCAGCCGGATCACACCGGTCTCGCGCAGCGCCCGCAGCTCGGGCATCACCTCGCCCTCGAACCTCCGTTCGTCGAAGTCGATGACGACCAAGTGCAACGGTCCGATGTCCACCTCACGGAACCTCCTCTCGGGGATTGGCTCCAGGGGGCCATGCCCTTCCCGCAGCCAGCGATGCACGCACACTGTAGGCGACCGGACCCCGGCCTGTCCCGGGGCACGGCCCCTGGCGCCCTCCCGCCCAGCAGGAGACTCCCGTCCCCAGGCCGGCTCGCGCCCAGGGACGAGGGGGTGACGCTGGCACCGACCTCGGCGACCGCAACCCGCCCCCGGCTCGCCCCGGCCGAGACCGGATGGACGGTGCGGCCCCGACCGGGCCCGAGATCGTGGGCCCGGCTCGGGCCTCCCCGGTCGCCGGAGGGGAGGAAGCCGGCCCACGAGCCGAGGCGAGCGCGGCAGCGAGACCCGCGAGGGCACCGGGTTCGGGACGCGACCTCCCGACTGCTCCGGCGGCTCGGCCGGCGGGGCAGGTGCGCGGTCGCCGAGCCCCCCGACCGTCGCCGCCGGCACCCCGGGGCGCCTCAGCGGGGGAGGTGGACGCGGACGCTGGTGCCCCGGCCCGGGGCGCTGGTCACCCGCACACTCCCGCCCAGCGCCTCGGCCCGCTCCCGCAGGTTGCGCAGCCCCTGCCCGCCGCTCCGCGCCTGTGCCGGGTCGAACCCGACCCCGTCGTCCTCCACCGCCAGCACCGCCCCCGCTCCGCTCCCCTTCAGCCGCAGCCAGCACCGCTGCGCCCGGGCGTGCCGGGCCACGTTGGACAGCCCCTCCCGGGCCATCTGCACCACCTGGGGGGCCAGCGGCGTCAGCTCCGCCGCCACCTGGGGGTCCACGTCCACCTCGACCACCAACCCGGACGCGGCCTCGAACTCCCGAGCCAGCGAGCGCAGGGCCTCGTCCAGCCGCTGGTCGGCCAGGATCCCCGGCCGCAACCCGAAGACATACCGGCGCAGGTCCCGGATCACCCGGTCCAGCTCCTCCACTGCCCCCTCGATCCGTCGCTCCACCTCCCGGTCCGGCACCATCAGCGCCGCCCCCTGGAGGCCCATACCGACCGCGAACAGAGACTGGATGATCCCGTCGTGCAGCTCCCTTGCGATCCGCTCCCGCTCCTCCAGCAGCACCAGCCGGCTCAGCTCCCGCCGGGCCCGGGCCGACTCCAGCGCCACCGAGACCTGCTTGGCGAAGCTCTCCACCGTCTGCGCCGTCTCCTGGCTGAACACCGGTCGGCCCCGGCGCCGCGACACCCACAGCCCCCCGATCGGCTGTCCCCCTGCCTGCAGCGGGACGCACACCACCGGCCCCATCCGCGCCAGCCGCGTCACCCGCGGATAGGGCCGGGGATCACGGCCCGCGTCCTCGATCACCAGCGTCCGCCCGCTCTGGATCACCTCCCCGGAGATCGACCGCTGGCGCGGGATCGGCAACCCCCGCAGACGCTCGGCCCCCAGCCCGTCGGCCGCGGCCACGGTCAGGACGCCGCCCTCGTCGGGCACCACCACGGCCGCGGACTCGGCTTCCGCCAACCTCCGGGCCAGCACCGCTACCCGGGGCAGCACCGCCTCCAGCTCCGACCCGGCCAGGATCTGGTTGGCCACCTCCATCAGCGCCTCCAGCCGGGCCTGGCGCCGCCGGGTCTCCTGGTAGAGGTGCGCGTTGGCGATCGCCACCCCGGCCTGCACCGCCAGCACCTCCAGCGACCGCTCGTCCTCGGCGCTGAACTCCTCCGCGCCCTGCTTGTCGGTCAGGTACAGGTTCCCGTACACGCGCCCCAGGGCTCGGATCGGCGCCCCCAGGAAGGAGGTCATGGGCGGATGGTGAGGCGGGAAGCCCACCGAGCGCGGGTCGTCGGCGATCCGCCTCAACCGCAGCACCCGTCCCTCCCGGATCAACACCCCCAGGATCCCCCGGCCCCGCGGCGGCTGCCCGATCGCCCGCCGCTCCCGGCGGCCGATGCCGACGGTCAGGAATTCGACGATGCTCCCGTCCTCCCCCAGCACCCCCAGCGCCCCGTAGCGAGCCCCGGTCAGCCGCACGGCCAGCTCCACGATCCGCTGCAGCAGCGCGGGCAGCGAGAGCTCCGAGGCCAGGGCCAGCCCGACTTCGATCAGCACGTCCCTGCGGTCGTCGGCCCCGCCTCGTCCTCTTCCCGATCCCCTCGCCGTGGAGGCGCCCGAGGGTTCCCGGCGTCGGGCCGTCACCGTACCGCTATCCCGCCGTCCGCCGTTCGAGGCGCATGACCCCATCGCTCCGTCCTGGCTCCCGGCCCTCCCCGGCCGATGACCACGGTCGGCACCGTCCGCGGTCGTCGAGGGTGAGGGTAGCGAACCCACGATCCTCAGGGCGTGAGACGAGCCGGACGGCGGCGACGATCACGACCGGGCAGACGATGGCGGCACCACCCACCACCTCTGCCAGGGACCGACGGGGCCGCCGACCCGAAGGCGGACCCACGCCCCCCGACCGTGGAAGGTGACCGAGGCCGGGGACCATCCACCGGCCGCGGCCGCCGGGGCCGATCCCGACCGCCTCGCCCGTTGGCGACATCGTCCCCCACCGTCGAGTCGGAGCCCCGGATCGGATGGGGTCACCGGCCCGGTGCGCTCGGTCGAGCGCGAACCGCTCACCCCGGTGGGCGGCGCGGAGGGCCGGCTCACGGCCCCTGGCGGCCGCTCCACCTCACCCCCAGACCGCCCGCGCCGTCTCCACCACCAGCTCCAGCTTGCGCCACTGGTCCTCCTCCGAGAGGAGGTTGCCCGCCGCTACCGAGGCGAAGCCACACTGGGGGCTCAGGGCCAGCCGCTCCGGCGGCACGTAGCGGCTCGCCTCGTCGATCCGGCGCAGGAGCTGGTCTCGCGACTCCAGCCCCGGCTCCTTGGTCGTGACCAGGCCCAGCACCGCCGTCTTGCCCGGGGGCAGGAAGCGCAGGGGGGCGAAGCCGCCGGCCCGGGGGCTGTCGTACTCGAGCAGGAACGCGTCCACGCTCACCGTGCTCAGGAGCGGCTCGGCCACGGGGTCGTAGGCGCCCTCCGCCAGCCAGCGGCTGCGCGAGTTGCCCCGGCACACGTGGAGGGCGAGGACGAGGCCTTCCCGGGCCAGCCCCCGCACGCAGGCGTCGTCGGCGGCCACCACCTCCAGCAGAGCACGGTCCGGGTCCACGCCGACCTCCCGCAGGCGTTGCCGCTCCCG
>DASRBU010000338.1:0-3692 GCA_035653475.1 Candidatus Dormiibacterota bacterium
GCCTCCCCGGGCGCTGATCCTGTTCGATCGTATCCCGGCCCTGCGTGGCATCCCCGCCCGGCTGGTCGGCCGCGGGCCGTGGCGGGTCCGATTGCGGCGGAGCCTCCGCGCCGGGGCGCGGCCGGGCTCCGCAACCGGTGCCGCCGGCTGACCGCGGCCCGGCGCCCCGAAGCCGGAGGCCTTCCCCGCCCACGCCCGGGGATGATCGCCGTTGGCCGGCTCGGAGACGTCAGCTCCGGTGGGCGCGCCGATGGGTCCGCGACGCCTGGCAGGGAACCCACGATCGCCGGTCCCGGTCGAAGTGCAGGTGGGGCGCCGGCGGGCGTCGCCCCGGGGGCGCGTCGGTCCCGGCCAGGAAGGCCAGGGCGGCCCGGACCAGGGTCCTCACCGCCCCCCGATGCCGCCAGCCCGCCGCCGGGGGCGGAGGATCGGAACGCGACCCCGGCCGGGGGAGAGCGAGGCCGGGACGGGGCGGGTCGTCGGTGATCGTCCTCGGGATCACGACCTCAGCCTGGCAGCCGCCGATCGCCATGTCGTCGCGCGCATGACACGGGAGACCAGGCGGACGCCTTCGGACGGAACACACGAACCGGGGTCGCGGCCTTCGCGGCCGCGGTCGGCGAGGCAGCCTCGGGGCAGGTGGTGCCCGCCGGCCCGGGGTCCGGTGCCGGCCCCGGGGGCGCGATCGAGCCGTTGCTCCGGGGGACGCCCCAGGCGTCCCCCGGCTCCTCAGGCCGTCTGCCTCGGTCGCCACACCGGCCGATCGGCGTAGGGGGCGTAGCGGTCGGGCTCGAAGCCGTGCACGCGCTCGAACTCCTCCCGCCAGGTCTCCAGGCCCCGGCGGAAGTAGAAGTAGTCGAAGGCGTCGGCCTGCGGCTCCACCAGCTTGCCGTACAGCTCCGGCCGTCGCTCGTGGATCTGGCCCGGCCGGCAGCTGAACTCGGGCTCGTCCGCCGACTCGGGCGGCTCGAAGAGCACCGGCTCGTAGTAGTGGGTGCGCAGCCAGGCCAGGCGCACCATGTCGATCTCCCCGTACACGATCCCGGCCCCGTCCAGGGTGGCCACGGGGCCGTCGGGGCCGGCGATGATGCCGATGCCGCTCGCCCCCGGTACGTGGATGTTCTGGGTCACGACCACGTAGTTGAGGTTCTCCGCCGCCCGGGTGCGGGCCAGGCAGCGCCATTGCTCCCAGAGGCGCGGTCCGAAGCGCGTCTCCGAGTGGCGGCCGTTCACCGGGGCCACGATCACCTCCGCCCCCATCAGGGTCAGGCTGCGCGGCAGCTCCGGCACCCAGAGCTCGGAGCAGATCAGGAGCCCGATCCGGGCCAGGTCGGTCTCCACCACCACCAGTCGGTCGCCGGGGAGGACGTGACGTCGGGTGTGGAGGTACTCGTTCAGGTACTGGTTGTCGGGCTGGACCCGGCGGTAGTTGGCCAGGATCTCGCCCGAGCGGTCGATCAGCTTCAGGGTGAGGAAGTAGGTGTCGGGGATCTCCGGGTTGGCCTCCAGATCGCTGGCCACGATGTGGACGCGGTGGCGCCGGGCCAGCTCACACAGGGTGGCGATGGGCGGCTGGCTCAGGCGGCCGGCGCTGTCCAGCGGCCCGTTGCAGGGGCCGGGGAAGCCCTCCGGGAAGGTGATGAGGTCGGCGCCCCGGCTGGCCGCCTCCTCGACCGCGTCGACCGCGGTCTGGAGGTTGCGCCACTCCTTCTCGCCCCAGACCGAGTCGGGCTGCACCGCGGCGATGGTGAACCGTTCCCTCATCTCTGTGCCTCCTGCCGGCTTCGGTAGCCCAGCTTGTGCTCCAGGTGCTCCCAGTCGGCGGCGAAGCGGAAGGCCTGCTGGCCCGGCGGCTGGGGTGCCTGGGTCTCGATCCAGCGCACCGGCGTGGAGCCGGTGTTGAAGAAGCCGTGGGTGCCACCCACCCCGGTCCAGACCACGTCGCCGGCCCGGACCCGATAGTGCTTGCCGTCGAGGACGGCGTCGGCCTCGCCGGCGAGCAGGAAGTAGCACTCCTCGAAGGGATGGTCGTGCACGTTGCCGGCGCCGCCGGGCTGGAACTCGACCATGAACATGGTCAGGTGCTGGGCCCCGAGCACCCGGTCGACCATCATCTTGAGGGAGATCCCCTCCACGTTGCCGCCGCTGTAGCCGTCCATCTGGAGGTAGTGAGGAGGCGGGAGCTGCCGGTCCTCGAAGCGACCCAGGAACCGCACCGAGGGATCGGCCAGGTCGGGGCGCTCGGCCGTGTCCGGCACCTCGCCGCCCAGGAAGAAGGTGTCCCGGGGATGGGGGCGGGGCTGGGGCGAGAGCATCTCCAGCCAGCGGGCGGGGCCGTCGGCGGGGTTGCGCCATCCGTGGGGCACGCCCACCTGGACCAGGCCGTAGTCGCCCGCCTCCAGCCGGTAGGCGCGGCCGTCCAGCTCCAGGATCACGTCGCCCTCGAGGACGAAGAAGGACTCCTCGTAGGAGTGCAGGTGCCGGCCCAGGGTGCCGCCGGCCTCCAGCCGGCAGAGCCCGAGGCCGGTGTGCGCGGCTCCGCAGCCGCGGTCGACCAGCGAGGCGCGACGGTAGCCGCGGGCGTGGGCTCGGTCCTCGTCCGGCTCCTGGAGCGGGACCTCCGAGACCCTCACGACGTGGTGCATGCGTTCCCTCCTTCCATTTCGCTTGGTCGTACCCTGCCCGGCCCCGGACCGGGCGCACCTGCGGGCGGCTACGGCCTCACCACCACCTTGCCCCGCACGCCGCCGCCGGCCAGCGCCATCACGCCCTCGGGGACCAGGTCCTCCAGCGCGATCACCCGGTCGACGACGTGGGGCCCGATCCCCGTCGAGGCCAACAGCTCCAGCGCCTCGGGCAGGTCGAGGTCGCAGACGTGCGCGTTGGAGGTGATCACGTCCACCTCCCGGATCACCAGGTCGTGGAGGTCGAGCGGCCGCGGCTCCGCCTGCAGGCCGACCAGGAGCAGGCGGCCGCCGCGCCGGACCAGGCCCGGAGCGGCGGCGAGGCCGGCCGCCGACCCCGACGCCTCCACCACCAGGTCGGCGCCGGCACCGCCGGTCAGGTCCCGGACCGCCTCCGCGACCCCGGCGCCGGCGGGCAGGAGGTGCGCCCTGGGGGCGAGCGCGGCGGCGGTGGCGAGGCGGCTCGGGGAAACGTCGCAGGCGATCAGCGGGTCCACCCCCCGGGCCGCGGCCGCGGCCAGGATGAAGGCGCCGATGCCCCCGACCCCGATCAACGCCAGTGACCGCCCCGGCGCCGCCCCCGCCCGCCGGAGGGCGTGCAGGGCGATCGCGGCAGGCTGGGCCAGGACGGCGTGGTCGTCGGCCAGCCGGTCGGGGACCACCCGACACATGGCGGCGGGCACGGTCACCAGCTCGGCCAGGCCGCCGTGCGCGTGCAGGCCGATGGTGTAGTAGCGCTGGCAGAGGTTGGGACGGCCCTCCCGACACCAGGCGCAGCGCCCGCACCAGACCCCGGCCCCCAGCGCCACCCGCTGCCCCGGCGCCAGCGTCTCGGCGCCCTCCCCCACCTCCAGCACGCGTCCCAGTACCTCGTGGCCCAGCACCACCGGGCCCAGGTGGCCGCTGCCCGGGTGCCGCGTGGTGAGGGGGACGAGCAGGGGGCCGTGCAGGTACTCGCTCACGTCGGTGCCGCAGATGGCGGCCCGCAGGACGCGGAGCCGCACCTCC
>DASRBU010000339.1:0-10443 GCA_035653475.1 Candidatus Dormiibacterota bacterium
GGGCACCCGGGGCCACGAGACGATCCAGCACGGTCAGGGTGCGCGCCAAGACGGGGTCATTGTAGGGCGGGTCGAGGAGAACCACCGAGGCGGCCGCGACCGCGCCCGGGCTGGCCTCCAGCCAGCGTACGACCTCCGCCCGGACCACCCGTGCGCGCCCCTCCAGCCCCAGCGCGGACAGGTTCCGGCGGAGCGCGGCGATCGCGCCCCAGGACCGCTCCACGAAGGTGACCCCGGCCGCCCCACGCGAGAGCGCCTCGATACCCAGCGCCCCCGAACCGGCGAAGAGGTCCAGGACCTCGGCGCCGACCACCGTCTCTCCGAGGAGATCGAAGATGGCCTCGCGCACCAGGGCCTGGGTGGGCCGGACCCCCCGTGGCCGGGCCAGCCGCCGGCCGCCCGCCCATCCCCCCTGCACCCGCAACCGGCCAGCCACGGCCCACCCGCCTCAGTCGAACCCGGGCGGCCGACGGCCCCGCCAGGGCATCGCCTGCTCCACCTGGGCCGCGACCGCCAGCAGGAGCGCCTCCCCGCGGGGCGGCCCGACCAGCTGGACCCCGAGCGGGAGGCCCTCGGAGCTGGTGCCCAGGGGGAGGCTGATGGCCGGCTGGCCGGTGCAGTTGTAGGGGTAGGTGAAGGCGAGCCAGTCCAGGGTGCGCTCCTCGACCCGTGCCGGGTCCGGGTCGGCGAAATGCCCGATGGGAGGCGGAGGTTGGGTCAGGGTCGGGGTGAGCAAGAGGTCGTGGTCGTCCCAGAAGGCCACCACCCGCCGGCTGTGGTCGCGGATGGCGTTCACGGCCCGCACGTAGTCGGCGGCGGTCAGACGCTGCGCCCGCTCCATCATCCAGGCGTTCAGGGGATCGAGGAGGGAGCGGTCGGCGACCGGATAGGTGGCCGTCCCGGCCGTCACCAGGACCGGGAAAGCGGACCGGAAGGGCTCGGTCTCGGGACCGCCCTCCTCCGGGCGATGGCCCAGCTCCTGGAGCCGGGCGGCGGCCACCTGTACCAGCTCCCGCAGCTCGGAGTGGACCCGGTCCGGGGCCCCGGCCTGCACCCCGATGCGCAGCCCCCGGGGCGGCCGCTCCAGCGCGGCCAGGTAGGAGCCTTCCGGCTCGGCCCAGTAGGGATCGCCGGGCAGGTGCCCGGCCAGCAGGTCCAGGGCGGCGGCGGCGTCGGCCACGGTGCGGGTCAGGACCCCCTGGGTGGAGAGGCCGGCCCAGCCCTCGCCCACCAGCGGGCCGGGCGAGATACGGCCGCGCGACGGCTTCAGCCCCACCACTCCGCAACACGAGGCCGGGATGCGCACCGACCCGCCCCCGTCGCTGCCGTGGCTCCAGGCACAGAGCCCGGCGGCGAGGGCGGCGGCGGCGCCGCCGCTGGAGCCGCCCGGGGTACGCCCCGGGTCCCAGGGGTTGCGGGCGGTGCCGTGGAGGCCGAACTCGGTGACCGGACGGGAGCCGAACTCGGGCGTGGTGGTCCGCCCCAGGATCGGCGTGCCGGCCACTTTCATCCGGGTCACGACGAAGGCGTCCACCGCGGCCACGTTCTCGCGATAGGCCCGGGACCCGAAGGTCAGGGGATACCCGGCCATGGCGGCCAGGTCCTTGACCGAGACCGGCGCCCCGGCCAGCGGTCCCTCACCCGGCCGCGCCGCCTGCGCCCGGGCCAGCTCCGGCGTGACCAGCCAGTAGGCGCCCAGGCCGGGGTTGTAGCGCTCGATCCTGGCCAGGTAGGCGTCGACCAGCTCACGGGCGCCGACCTCACCGCGGCGCACCGCCGCCGCCTGCTCCAGCGCGGACGCGAATGGGTCCATCGATCACCTCTCCGATCCAGGCGGCGGGATAGGGCTCCTCGGCCAGTGCCGCCTCGAAGGCCGAGGCGCGTTCCGACGGGATGGCCACCAGGAGGCCGCCGCTGGTCTGGGCGTCGCAGAGCAGGAGTTGCTCCACCTCGGGGACGGCATCCCAGTCGACCCGCTCGCGGTAGGCGGCGTGGTTGCGGCGGGTGCCGCCCGGGAAGAGCCCGGCACGGGCCAGCTCCCGTACCCCTTCCAGGACCGGGACCGCCTCCAGCCACACCTCGGCCCCCACCCCCAGGTTGGCCAGGTGCCCGATCAGCCCGAAGCCGGTGACGTCGGTCGCGGCCGAGGCGCCCGCCGCCACCATCGCCTCCGAGGCCCGACGGTTGAGATGGGTCATGACCGCCACCGCCCGCCGCTCCAGGTCCGGCGGGCAACGGCCCTGTTTCACCGCGGTGGCGACCAGACCGCTGCAGAGGGGCTTGGTCAGGTAGAGGCGATCGCCGGGCCGCGCCCCCCGGTGCGTCAGCACCTGCTGCGGGTGCGCCTGCCCGACCACCGCGTACCCTACCTTGGGCTCGGCGTCGTCGATGCTGTGACCGCCCACCACCGGCACGCCCACCTCGGCCAGCTTGGCCGCGCCGCCAGCCACGATCCGCTCCAGCAGCCCCGTCCCCAGCAGGTCACGGGGGAAGGCGACCAGGCCCAGGGCGAAGAGCGGCTGCGCCCCCATGGCGTAGACGTCGCTGAGCGCGTTGGCGGCGGCGATGGCCCCGAACGCCTCCGGGTCGTCGACGATGGGGGTGAAGAAGTCGACGGTGGAGACCAGGGCCCGATCGGGGGCGATCCGGAAGACGGCGGCGTCGTCCCCGGCGCCGACCAGCACCGCGGGGTGGTCGAGGCCGGGCAGGGCCCCGAGCAGCCGGCCCAGCTCCGCTGGGCTCAGCTTGCACGCTCAACCGGCGCCGTGGCTGTATCGGGTGAGCCGGATCGGTTGCTCCATCCTCGCAGGCAGAGGCTACCCCGGGCCGTCCCCCGACCGCTCGGCCGCGGTCGTGCTACCCTGCCCGACCGTGGCCAGGAGGGGGGCGGAGCGGGGATGAGACGGACGATCGTCCACTGGCTGGTCAGCGCCCTGGCCCTGGCCCTGGCCGCGGCCGTGGTGCCGGGGATCAGGATCTCCGGCAACGGCGTCCTGGCGGTGGGCGGGATGGCGATCGTCTTCGGCCTGGTCAACGCCATCGTCCGGCCGGTGCTGAAGCTGCTCTCCTGTGCCTTGATCGTGCTCAGCCTGGGGCTCTTCCTGTTCGTGGTCAACGCCATCGCCCTCTGGCTCTCCTCGGCCATCGCCGTCCACTGGTTCCACCTCGGCTTCCACGTGGACGGGTTCCTGTCTGCGCTGGAGGGGGCGGTCATCGTGACCGTGGTCTCCTGGGCGCTGTCCGCCGCCTACGAGCTGGAGCGGCACCTGCGTCGCTCCAGGCGATAGGCTAAGACCCCGGCCGCGCGGGCGGCCGGCGTCGACGACCCGCTGGGAGGATAGGAGATGGCCGTCAAGGTCGGAGATCGGGCCCCGGACTTCGAACTCTTCAGCCAGGAGCTGCTGGAGGGAACCCCGCCACGGTTCAAGAGCTACCGGCTCAGCGCCGCCCTGGAGCAGGGACCGGTCGTCCTGCACTTCTTCCCCATGCCCTTCACCGGCGTGTGCGAGGCGCAGATGTGCGCCGTGCGCGACCAGCTGATCCCGGCTTACCGATCCCGGGGCGTCCAGGTCTGGGGCGTCACCGGCCATTACCCCTTCCCCATCCAGGCCTGGGATCGGGAGCACCACTTCGGTGTCCCGGTGCTGGCCGACTACGAGCACACCGTCAGCGAGCAGTACGTGGGGACCTACGCCGACCTCCTCGGCCTCCGGAGGACGACCAGGCGGGGCGTGACCGCCATCTCCCAAGACGGGATCGTGCGCCACGTGTGGATCACCGACGATCCCCTGGTGGCGCCGGGCCAGGAGGTCGTGGCCGAGGCGGTGGCCAGCGTGACCGGCGACTGAGGCAACTGGGGGCAGACCGGCGGGCCGCGCCCGGCCGGCTCAGCCCCGGTACCGCTGGAGCACCCTGAAGAGGGCCTCGGCGCCGAAGTCCAGGGCGGCCACGGGCACGCGCTCGTCGGCGGCGTGGACGGTCTCCTGGCCGAAGCCGGCGGGGAGCTGGAGGGGCAGGTAGCCGTAGCCTTGGATGCCCAGCCGGGAGAAGTGCCGCTGGTCGGTCGCCCCAGCCATGAGCAGGGGCACCGGGATGGCGGCCGGCTCCAGCTCCCGCAGGACCTGACCGAGCAGGTCGTAGAAGGGACCTCGCTCGGACTCCAGGGGCGGGGGACCGAGCGAGACCACCTCGATCTCGGGCTCCGGCCCCACCAGCTGCCGCAGCTCGTCCAGGAACTGCTCGCACTCACAGCCCGGCACCATCCTGCCGTCCAGCTCGATCGTGGCCTCGGAGGGGATGACGTTGACCTTCTCGCCCGCCCGGACGATGGTGGCGTTGACGGTGTTGCGCAGGATGGGGTCGAAGCGCAACGCCTCTGGCCCCATCTCGTCCATGGCCCCCTCACCGCGGACCGGATCGAGGAGGGCGAGGAGCCGGGAGCGGGCGGGCTCGGAGACGGCCAGGGCGATGCCGCGGACGTACTCGGCGGCGGGGGGCGTGACGCGGATCGGGAGCCGCCCGCGGTCCAGCGCCAGCAGCAGCCGGCCCAGTCGGGCGGTGACCCCGTCGCGATGCGTCTGCGAGGCGTGGCCGCCGGGCCCCCGGACGACCATCCGCAGCCGGCAGATGCGCTTCTCGGCCACCATGATGGGATAGAAACGCCGGCCCTCGACGGTGAGGGTGGCGCCGCCGCCCTCGCCCAGGCCATGCCGGATGCCCTCGAAGAGGCCGGGATGGCACTGGACCAGGAACTGGGCGCCGTGGACGCCCCCCGCCTCCTCGTCGGCCAGACAGCACAGCACTACGTCCCCGGCCGGCGGTCGGCCCTGGTCGAGGCAGCGCAGCAGGGCCGAGACCATCATCGCCAACCCGCCCTTCATGTCCAGCGCGCCCCGCCCCCACACCCAGCCGTCGATCAGCTCACCGCCGAAGGGGTCGCGCGCCCAGCGCTGGCCGGCCACCGTCACCACGTCCACGTGGCCCTGGAGCAGCAGCGGCGGGGCCTCGCCTCGGCCCGGCACGCGGACCACGAGGTTGGGACGGCCGGGCGACGAGCAGAGCAGCCGTGCCGGCACGCCGCGTGCCTCGAAGAGCGCCCGGAGGTGATCCTGACAGGGCGCCTCGTTCCCCGGCGGGTTGACGGTCCGGAAACGGATGAGCTCTTGGAGCAGCTGAGCAGGGGGCATGGTCCTCCTCGGTCGATGAGCCGATGACGGCCGGCGTGGGCCTCCCCCCGGCGGACCGCATCCCCGCTCGTGTGGGCGGCGGATCGACCCCGGGAGCGCCGGCCCGACCCGCCGGTCGTGGAGAGGGACGGGCACGGCTCGGGCGGCCGACGCGTGCGCTCACCGGCGCCAACCAGCTTACGCGAGCGCCCCGACCCGGGCGCCCTCCTCCGGCCGCGGCGAGGAGCGCGCTCCGCTCAGCTGATGGAGGTCAGCTCGAGCCGGCGCTGCGCGGCCCGCCAGAGCTCCGGCCAGCGATCCAGGTCCGGGTCCTCCTCCAGCAGGCGTTGCGCCTCCTGCCGCACCTCCGAGAGCAGCTCGGGCTCCAGCAGCGCCTGCATGGCCGCGTCGGACATGCCGTGCTGCCGGGGCCCCATCAGCTCCCCGGCCCCCCGCAGGCGCATGTCCTCCTGGGCGAGACGGAAACCGTCGGTGGTCTGCTCCATGAGTCGCAGCCGCTCCAGGCTCTTGGCCGAGGGGTCGTCGGCGAGCAGCAGGCAGAAGGATCGGAACCGTCCCCGGCCCACCCGTCCCCGGAGCTGGTGCAGCTGGGCCAGGCCGAAACGCTCCGCCCCCTCGACCACCATCACGGTCGCGCCGGGCACATCCACCCCGACCTCGACCACGGAGGTCGCCACCAGGACGTCGCATCCGCCCTGGCGGAACTCGCGCATGACCGCGTCCTTGTCCCGCATGCGCCCGTGGACCAGGGCCAGGCGCAGGTCGGGGAAGACCTCCTTGCGCAGGCGCTCGAACTCGGCCGTGGCCGCCTTCGCCTCCAGCGCGCCGGACTCCTCGATCAACGGGCAGATCACGAAGGCCTGGTGGCCGGCCCGGATCTCGCTTCGGACCAGCCGGTACGCCTCCTCGCGCCGACCCGGCTCGATCACGCGGGTCTCCACCGGCGTCCGTCCGGGCGGCATCTCGTCGATGATCGAGAGCGCCATCTCGCCGTAGAGCGCCAGGGCCAGGGAACGCGGGATGGGGGTGGCGGTCATGGCCAGGAAGTGGGGACGGCCGCGCTCGGAGCGCTCTCGCAGCCGCTCGCGCTGGCGGGTCCCGAAGCGATGCTGCTCGTCCACGACGGCCAGCCCCAGGGCGGCCAGCCGGACGTCCTCCTCGATCAGGGCGTGGGTGCCGACCAGCACGGCGCACTCGCCGGAGGCGGCGGCGGTCTTGACCCGACGCCGTTCCCGCGCCCCCAGCCCACTCACCAGCAGCTCCACCCGCAGCTCGGGGAAGCTCCGCCCCAGGTGGGCCCGGAAGGCCTCCAGGTGCTGTCGGGCCAGGATCTCGGTCGGCGCCATGACCACGGTCTGCAGCCCGGCGGCGTGGACCATGGCCGCGGCCGCGGCCGCCACCGCGGTCTTGCCCGAGCCCACGTCGCCGTCCAGCAGCCGGTTCATGGGCGTCTCCCCCCGCAGGTCCCGATAGATGTCCCAGATGGCCCGGCGCTGCGCCTGCGTGAGCTGGAAGCCGAGCCCGGCCTTGAAGGCTTCGATCACCTCCTGCCGGTAGGGGATCGGGGTGGCACGCTCCACGGCCATCCGGCGCCGGGCCAAAAGGAAGGCGGCCTGCAGCTCCAGCAGCTCGGCGAAGGCCATGCGATCGCGGGCCCGCCGCCACTCGTCCAGGTCGCGCGGCCGGTGTCCCCTGCGGACCGCCTCCGCGAGCGGGAGCAGGCGGTGACGGGCCAGCGTGGCGGGAGGGATCGGCTCCGCCAGCCGCTCGGCGAGCGGAAGCGCGGCCTCCACCCAGGCCGCCCGCTGACGCGAGCTGAGGCCCGCGGTCAGGTGGTACTTGGGCATGAGGCCGCCCACCCGCCGGGGGCCGCCCTCGCTCACCCGCTCGTAGAGCGGGTTCTGCATCTCGGGCAGGGGTCCGTAGCGGGAGGCCCGTACGGTCCCGGCCACGGCCAGCCGCTCCCCGACCCGCAGGCGCCGGGCGAGGTAGGGCTGGTTGAACCAGACGATCTGGAGCAGGCCGCCCTCGTCGTCCTGGAGCACGGCCTCGGTCAGCTCCAGCCGGCCCCGCGGCGAGGGCCGGGCCAGGACGCGGAGCAGACGGCCGATCACGGTCGCCTGCTCCCCGGCCCGGAGCCGGGCCACCGGCACCGGCTCGCCGTACCACTCCCAGTCGTAGGGCAGGTCCAGGAGAAGGTCGGCGACGGTTCGGATGCCCAACCGGGCCAGCCGTTTGGCGTCCGCCGGCGTGAGGCGGGGCAGCTCCGAGACCGGGCCATCGGGGGTCGGCCCTGCCTCCCGGGGCTCGCCCTGGGCCCGGCCGGAGGCTCCGGCCGAGCTCAGGGGGCGGGCCGCCCCCGCCACCCCACGAGCGCCGGAGCCACGTGGCTCCGGGACGGGTGTCGCGTCCACGTCCGTCAATTGTCGAGGTTCCGGACCGGCGGGAACCGGGCCGCCGGCCAGGCCGGGCGCGAGGCGGCCCCCCGGTCAGGAAGACGGGAGCGCCCGGCGGTCTCCCGCCAGGCGCCCGGACGTAGGGGATGATTGGGGATGGCGTTTCGGAGGAGGGGTATCCGGGCCACGGACCCGCCCGGTCCTGGCCCCCGTCCGGTGGCCTGCCGGGCCGCCGCCCTCCTCTCCCCGGCGGGGGGGATGACCGGCCTCGAGCAACCGGGGGTTCCGGCCTCGAGACCGGTCGGAAGGAGGGGATTGAGGTTCACTTCGACGACCGACGCCCTGCCCTCGGGCGGCCATCGTCCGATCCGGCTCCGCCGCTCGCCCCCCGCCCCCGGCCGGCGGGCGGGCCAAACCGCAGCCGGAGGGCAGGGTCGCGGTCACCTGCTCCGTGTCCTCCACCACTGTGATCGACGCACGAGCCGCCCGGATTGATCGGTTCCGGCCCCGAGCCGACGGGACGGGCCGGCCCGGCCTAAGCCGGCGACGAGCGGTCCACGCTCAGCTCCCCGAGGCCCCCGATCACCCGAAGGTCGTAGCGCGCCGGGGCGGCGGCGAAGGACGGCGGCTCGAAGTGCAGGCTCCCCGCCGCCACCCCCAGGCGCTGACCGTCGCACTCGACCCTGCCCACGCCGTCGATCCGCAGGCGGACCGGGATGCCGGCCGGCCGTCGGACGCGCACGCTCCCGGCACCGCCCAGCAGCCGCAGGACCACGTCGCCTTGGGGAGGGGGAAGGACCAGCTCCGCCCGCGCGACCCCACCCAGCAGCTCGAAGGAGCGGAGCCCGCCGGCGGCGAAGTCCAGACGCAGCTCCGAGGCTCCGCCCCGGACCCGGACCTCCCAGGGGAAGCTGGCGTTGAGCACGACCTCGACCGTCCGCCGCCGCCACTCGCCCACCGGATCGCGAAGGGGCCAGCGGAGCCGGATCACGGTCGTGTCGCCGCCCGTCTCCGCCTCCGGCCGTGCGCCCTCGATGCGGGCGCGATAGCGCAGGGAGAGGGCCGCGTCGGCACGGATGCTCACCCTGGCGGCAGCGCCCCGGAGCTCGAAGCTGCCGCCCGACGCCGCGGCGAGCGGGGCCGAGAGCTCCACGCTCTCGCCGCCCGCCGTCGGCCGGACCGGACCCCGTCCGGTGAAGCCGTGGTCCATCCTGGTCCTCCTCTATCCGAATGCCCGGGGCGTGGCCGGGCCGCCGGCCGCTCCCCCGGGGCCGGCACGCCCGGGGGTTGGCGTCGCCACGGTGGGTCAGGACCCGGCCGTGGCGTAGGGGCGAAGCCGCTCGGCCAGCTCCTCCAGGCGACGCAGGGCCGGGTCGCGCCCGTCCGAGGGCACGTAGTAGATGACGCGTTCCACCCCGGCCTCGAGGAAGCGCTCGACCTCGCCCGGCTCCGCCGTCTCGCCGTAGACGGTGACCGGGATCGGGCCCCGGCCCGCCTCGCCGGCCAGGCGCTGCAGCTCGGGGATGCGGGCCAGGATCTCGCCCCGATTCGGCATCCAACCGTCGGCGTAGCGGACCACCCGCCTCAAGGTACCGGGGCCGTTTCCTCCCAGGAGCACCGGAGGATGAGGCTTCTGCACCGGCTTGGGCCAGCACCACATCCGGTCGAAGTCCACGAAGCGGCCGTGGTACTCCGCCTCCTCCTGGGTCCAGATCACCTTGATCGCCTCCACCCGCTCCCGGAGCAGCCGCCAGCGGGTCTCGTAGGCGGTGCCGTGATCCGCCATCTCGGCCCGGTTCCAGCCCCCGCCCACGCCGAACAGGAAGCGACCGCCCGAGAGCAGATCCAGGCTGGCCGCCTGCTTCGCGGTGTGGATGGGATCGCGCTGCACGAGCAGGCAGACCCCGGTCCCGATCCGGAGCCTGCGCGTGCTCAGCGCCGCCGCAGTGAGCGCGACGAAGGGGTCCAGGGTGTGCCAGTACTGCCGGGGCAGAGGCGCGCCGGTGGGCCCCAGCGGGCGGTCGCTGACGTGGATGTGGGAGTGCTCGGCCACCCAGAGCGACTCGAAGCCGCGCTCCTCGACGGCCGGTGCCAGCTCCGTCATCCGGATCCCGTAGTCGGTTGGAAAGATGGCGATACCGAGCTTCATGTCGGTGTCATCATGCCGGAGCGGCGGGGATGTGCAGGCGGCTCGCCCGATCTGGCCTCCGGCGCGTACGCTGGGTCGCGATGGAGGCACCCAGCGACCGGCCCCTGTTCCCACCCGACTCCGTGACCTGGCGCGTCAACCAGGAGCCGGCCCTGCTCCTGGCGGGAGGTCGGGCCCTGCTCATGCAGCTCGCCCATCCCGGGGTCGCCGCCGGCGTCGACGAGCACAGTGACTACCGCCGGCGGCCGCTGCGCCGTCTGGCACGCACGTTGCGGCTCACCATGGCCATCTCCTTCGGCACCCGCGAGCAGGCCTTGGCCGCGGCCCGCCGCATCAACGACACCCACCGTCGAGTGCGGGGGGAGGGCTACGAGGCCATGGACCCCCGACTGCTGCTCTGGGTGCACGCGACCCTGATCGACAGCGCTGTGGTCGCCTACCGCACCTTCGTCGGCCCGCTCACGCCGGCCGAGGAGGAGGCCTACTACCGCCAGGCGACGGTCGTCGGGGCGCTGCTGGGCATCCCCAGGGGACGGTACCCGTCCGGCCTGGCCGGCTTCCGGCGCTACCTCGCGGACATGCTGGAGGGTGACGAGCTGCGGGTGGACGAGCGGGCCCGCGCCCTGGCCGGCTACGTGCTCCGTCCCCGCCTGCGGTTGGTGCCCGGCTTCGCCTACTGGCCGGTCGAGGTGCTCACGGCAGGGCTCCTCCC
>DASRBU010000340.1:0-8630 GCA_035653475.1 Candidatus Dormiibacterota bacterium
CTGGACCTGCGACCAGCCCTCGCTCCCCTTCGGCACCTACGTCTACCAGAAGCTGGGCTACCACCACATCACCACCATCGGGCTGGACTTCGCCTTCGGCTGGCAGGTGGTGGGCGGCTTCCTCAAGACCTTCGAGGCGGCGGGGGGCAAGGTCGACAAGCAGCTCTGGAACCCGATCACGACCGCCGACTTCAGCCCCTACGTGGCCCAGATCCCGCAGGACACCCAGGCCGTCTTCGCCCTGGAGTCGGGCTCGACCGCGGTCAAGTTCCTGCAGGCCTATCAGCAGTTCGGGCTGAAGAGCAAGATCCCCCTCATCGGGGGTGGCACGCTCACCGACTACTCCTCGCTGCGCTCGGACTCCCCGGACGCCGTGCTGGGCGTGATCACGCCGCTGATGTACGCGGACGGGCTCGACACCCCGGAGAACAAGCGCTTCGTCGACGAGTACCACGCCGCCACCGGCAAGTACCCCTCCTACTACGCGGAGAGCGCCTACGCGGGGGCCAAGCTGGTGGTGACGGCGCTGCGAAAGCTGCACGGCGATGTGAGCGATCCCCGCAAGGTCCTCCAGGCCCTGAGGTCGACGCAGATCGTCGCTCCCCGGGGGCCGGTGAAGCTCTCCTCGGAGACCAACTCGCCGATCCAGAACGTCTACGTGCGCAAGGTGGAGCTGGTGGACGGCGTGCTCCGCAACGTGCCCATCGACACCTTCCGCAACGTGCCTCCCTGGGGCACGCTGCCCAGGGCCGAGTGGGAGCAGCAGGCGGCCCACTACACCCGGAGCGGCGGGTGAGCCGAGGCGCGCCGGTCGTGCCCCGGTTCTCGACCGCGGAGCGCGATCGTCGCTATCGGCTGGCCCGTGATCTGATGGACGAGCAGGGCCTGGACGCCCTGTTCGCCTACGGCGAGCGGGGCGAGGCCGGCCCGCCCCAGTTCACGCCCGACACCTACTTCACCAACGACCGGCCGGGGGCGACCGTGATCTTCCCCCGCCGAGGGGAGCCGGTGGCCCTGGTCTGGTCCTCGGCCGTGATCGGCGACCACCTGGAGGCGACGGCACGGGGCGAGGCCACCTGGCTGCGCCCCTCCCAGATCCGAACCGGGCGCGGCGCCGACGCCATCGTGCGCACGTTGCGCGAGGAGGGGCTGGAGCGGGGCCGGATCGGCGTGCTGGGGCTGGAGCCCCATCCACCCTTCTTCCCCGAGGGCCTGATCCCCTACGTCACCTGGCGGCGGGTGCTGGAGGCGCTGCCCGGGGCCACCTTCGTCCCCGTGCAGCGTCGCTTCAGCGAGCTGACCATGGCCCGCAGCCCCGAGGAGGTGGAGGTGCTGCGCTGGTCGGCCCGGGCCGGCGAGCGCATGTGCGAGGCGATGGTGGCGGTGACCCGGCCGGGCGCCCTGGAGAGCGACCTCTACGCGGCGGCCGCAGCCGCCTGCTTCGCCAGCGTGGCCAACTGCTACTGGCTGATCCTGCTCTCCGGCCCCGGCACCCTGGCCTGGGGGCCGCCTGCCTGGACCTACCGGCCGCAGCCTCCGCGCCAGATCCGGGAGGGCGACCTGGTGCTGGCCGAGCTGTTCGTGACCGCGGGGATGCTGGAGAGCCAGCAGCAGCTCACGATCGCGGTCGGGGAGGTCGCCCCGGAGGCGGAGGTGTGCGCCCGCGCCGCCCGCGAGGCCTACGAGGTCGGGCTCCGGGAGCTGAGGCCGGGGGCGCGGTTCGGCGACGTGGTGGAGGCCATGGACGAGCCGGTCCGACGCGTGGGCGGCTGGAACCTCACCCCCCACCTCCACAGCCTCAACCCGTTTGGAGCCATCGGCCGCTGTGGGCAGGGGTTCCGGGGCCAGCCGGGGCTGGAAGCCTACCGGGAGGTGGGGGCGCTGGAGACGACCATGCCCGACCTCGTCCTCCGTCCCGGCATGGGCTTCGCCTTTGAGCCCAATTGCGTGCTGGGACGCCATCGGGTCAACATCGGGGGCACGGTGGTGGTGGGCGAGGACGGCCCCATCGAGATGAACCAGATCTGCAACCGCATGGTCCGTGTCTGAGCGCGTCCCCGACGCCCGGTCGCCGGCCCCGGAGCCGGCGTCCCTCCCGGCCGCCCGCGAGGACCGGCGCGGCCCGGTGTCACCTTCCCCGTTCGATCCTGCCCCCTGATCCGGGAGGCATCAAGGAGGTTCGCATGCAGCTCGGGATCGGGCTCCCCAACTCGCTCCCCTACGGCCTCGACCGACGCCTGTTCCTGGACTGGGCCCGGGCCGCCGACGCGGCCGGGTTCCACTGCCTGGCCACCCTGGACCGGCCCAACTACGACATGTGGGACCCGCTGGCGGCGCTGGCGGCGGCGGCGGCGGTGACCGAGCGGGCGCGGCTGGTCACGGCGGTGATGCAGCTCCCCAACCGCAACGAGGTCCTGGTGGCCAAGCAGGCGGCGGTGATCGACCGGGTCTCGGACGGGCGGCTGGACCTGGGGGTGGCCCTCGGCGGCCGAGCGGACGACTACGAGGCCTTCGGGGCCGGCATGGAGCACCGGGTCTCGCGCTTCCGGCGGCAGGTGCGGCGCCTGCGCGAGATCTGGACCGGGGCCAGGGAAGGCACCCAGGAGGGGTTCGGCCCGTTGGGGCCGGCGCCGGTGCAGGAGCGGATCCCGATCTGGATCGGGGCCAACCCCAACAACGAGCCCGGCCAGCGGCGGGCGGTGGCGCTGGGGGACGGGTTCATCCTGGGGGCGGCGGCGGAGCCGGAGGCGGCCGCCCCGCTCCTGAGCCGGATTCGGTCCTGGGCCCAGGAGCAGGGCAAGCCGCGGTTCACCGTCGCCCGCATCGCCTACGTGGCGGTGGGGGGGAAGGCGCAGCTGGAGGAGGCGGTGCGACAGACCCGGCGCTACTACCCGATGGGCACGCCGAGGCCGCCCGAGGAGATGGTCAAGCACGGCCCGCCCGAGGCGGTGGCGGAGTGGGTGGGAAGGAACGCCGAGGCCGGCTTCGACCTCACCATCCTCTTCCCCCAGGTCCCGAGCCTGGAGCAGGTGGAGCTCCTGGCCGAGCGCGTACTGCCCGCGTACCGGTGATGGTGGCGGGATCCATGCGCCTGGAGCTGGTCGCCGTCCCCACCGGAGCGGAGCCGCTGCACGGGCTCTACTACGAACCCACCGGGGTGCCGGTCACCGGCGCGGTGCTGATCTTCCACGGCAACCAGTCCAACTTCTACGTGGGGCCGCCCGCCTTCCTGCCGCCCCACCTGACCGGGGTGGGGTTGGCCTGTCTCGCCTTCAACCGGCGGGGCCACGACATCCTGGCCACCCATCGCGGCCGGGAGCCCGTGGGCGGGGCTTTCCAGACCACCGCCCAGGCGCTGGAGGACGACGAGCTGGCGGGATGCTACCTCCGCCAGCGCGGCCACCCCGCCCCGGTCGTGATCGGCCACAGCAACGGGGGCACGCTGGCCGTCCGCTACGTCGCCGACCACCCCGAGACGCCGGCTCTGGTGCTGCTCTCCGCCCATTGCGGCGGGACCAGGGTCCACCGCAAGATCAGCGAGCTGGGGCTGTTCGCGGGCAACCGTCTCCAGGAGCTGACGGCACGGGCCCGGGAGCTGGTGGCGGCGGGGCGGGGACGGGAGCTGATGCTGCTCCCCGGCTGGTGGCACGCGATCTCGGCCGAGAGCTTCCTGGACTACCTCACCGGTCCCCCGGACCTGCTCGAGCTGGCGCCGGAGGTGCGCTGTCCGGTGCTGTTCCTGCGCGGCGCCGGAGAGGACCGAGAGCTGTACCCGGCCGACGAGTTCGCCCGCCGGGCCGGGGGTCCCTGCCGAGTGATCGACCTGGAGGGATGCGACCACTGGTACAACGGTCACGATGAGGAGGTGGGACGGCTGGTGAGTCGCTGGCTCTCCGAGGTGCTGGGACGGGAGGGGCGGGGGTGAGCCGCGTCCTGACCGTACCGCCCCGTCACGCCAACTGGTTCGCCTACTTCCCCGAGGACTACCGGTGGTCGGCCGGTCTGGCCTTCCTGCTCAGCACCGCCGGCCAGGGTGGCGCCGAGATGGCCGAGGTCGATCGCGTCGGGCGCCGGCTGCGCGGCCGGGAGGGCGACGACGCCGCCTGGTTTGAGGAGTGGTGCGCGGAGGCGGCCCGTCTCCGCGGCCTGGCCGAGACGGCCCGATCGTCGGGGTGGCGTCTGACCGCGGCCGGCCTGTACCTCAGGGCCTGTGCCTACTTCCAGATCGGGGAGCGCTTCCGTACCCCCAAGGACGGGGCGGCCCTGGACGCCTACCGGACCGCGGTCGAGTGCTTCCACCGCTACATGGAGCTGACCGACGCGCCCCGCATCGAGGTGGTGGAGATCCCCTACCAGGACGGGTCGCTGCCCGCCTACCTGGTCCACGCCGAGAACACCCACGACCCCCGGCCGCCCTGCGTGGTCTACTTCGACGGCCTGGACGTGACCAAGGAGCTGTGCTATCTCCGGGGGGCGCGCGACCTCACCCGGCGGGGCATGGCCTGCCTGGTGGTGGACGGGCCGGGCAACGGGGAGTCGATCCGGTTCCGGGGCCTCCATCTTCGTCACGACTACGAGCTGGCGGGGAGCGCGGCCCTGGACTACCTGGAGGGCCGGAGCGACGTGGACGCCACCCGCACCGGCGTGATGGCCATCAGCCTGGGCGGCTACTACGCCTGCCGGATCGCGGCCATGGAGCCCCGGTATCGGGCCTGCGTCGCCTGGGGGGCCATCTGGGACTACCACGCCACCTGGGAGCGCCGACTGCGCTCCGGCTTCCGGACCCAGCTCTCCGTTCCCGCCCACCACATCCAGTGGGTGCTGGGCGTGGACGGGATCGAGGCCGCTCTGGCCCGGCTGGAGGGCTTCCGGCTGGAGGGCGTGGCCCAGCGGATCCGGTGCCCGTTCCTGCTGCTCCACGGCGAGGAGGACGAGCAGGTGCCGCTCGAGGACGCCAGGGCGCTCTTCGAAGCGGTGGGGTCGCCGGACAAGACGATGCGGGTCTTCGGAGCCGCCGAGGGCGGCGCCCAGCACTGTCAGCACGACTACTTGAGCATCGCCAGCACCGCCTTCGCGGACTGGCTGGCGGAGAAGCTGGGAGCGGGGAGGGGGCCGTGACCGGGACGCCGGCATCCTGAGCGCGACCGATCCCCGGAGCGGCCCGCTCCGGGCGACCTGGAGGCGGAGATGGCGAACAGCGACCGGCCTCGAGTGGTGATCGTGGGAGCCGGGTTCGGCGGCCTCGCGTGCGCGCGCAAGCTGAACCGGCAGCCGGTGGACGTGCTCCTCCTGGACCGCCGGAACTACCACCTCTTCACCCCGCTCCTCTACCAGGTGGCGACGTCGCTGCTGAACCCGAGCGACATCGCCTACCCCCTACGTGCGGTCTTCCGGCGCTCCCCCAACGTTCGCTTCCGCCAGGCCGAGGTGGTCTCGGTGGACTGGGAGGCCCGGAGGGTGGTCACCGCGAGCGGGCGCTGGTTCGGCTACGACTACCTGGTGCTGGCCACGGGCAGCACCGACAACTACTTCGGCAACGAGCCCGTGGCCCGGGCCGCGATCGGCTTCAAGGGCCTGGAGTGGGCCCAGCGCCTCCGCAACCACGTCCTGGCCTGCCTGGAACGGGCGGCCGCGGCGGCAGAGCCGGCCGAGCGGCGCCGCCTGCTGACCTTCGTGGTGGTGGGCGGCGGGCCGACCGGTGTGGAGTACGCGGGGGCGCTGTGCGAGCTACTGCACCTGGTGATCGGGAAGGACTACCCCGACATCCGGCGGGACGAGCCCCGGGTGGTGCTGGTCGAGGGCCGCGATCGCGTCCTGGGCATGTTCCCCGCGTCGCTCGGCGCCTACGCCGAGCGCGCGCTCCGGCGCCGCGGGGTCGAGGTTCGGACCGGGGTCCTGGTCACCTCCGCCGACCCGGACCGGGTGACGCTGAGCGACGGCTCCACCGTGCCGACCGCGACCATCGTCTGGTCGGCGGGCGTGGCCCCCCAGGATCCCCTGGGCGAGGCCGTGCCGCGCCGCCGCAGCCGTCGGGTCGAGGTCGGACCGGACCTCGGCATCCCCGGCCGGCCGGGCGCCTTCGCGATCGGCGACGTGGCCTCGGTGATCTGGGAAGGCGAGGAGCTGCCCATGCTGTCGCCGCCGGCCATGCAGGCCGGCCGCTACGTGGCCCGGTCCATCCTCCGCACGGTGCGGGGCGCACCCCCACCGGCCCCCTTCCGCTACGTCGACAAGGGGACCATGGCCGCGATCGGGCGCAACGCGGCCGTGGCCAGCCTCGGTCCGTTCCGGCTCACCGGCTTCGTCGCCTGGCTGGCCTGGATCTTCGTCCACATCTACTACCTGATCGGCTTCCGCAACCGGCTGGCGGCGCTGATGTCCTGGGCCTGGAACTACCTCCGCTGGGACCGGCCCATCCGGATCATCGTCGAGGCCGAGCCCGATCCGGAGGTCGAGGCCCTCGGGGCCGGCCCTGCCCGGTCCCGGGGCTGAGCCCTCAGGGGCGGCCGGCGGGCGCGGCCCGGCGCAGCCGGACCACGCAGAGCGAGGGGACGGCGAACGGTTCCAGACCCTCGACCTCGACCCCGGCCCCCAGCTCCCGCAGCGCCCCCTGCATCAGGCCCTGGTGGACGCCGCAGGCGATCTCTGGGCGTCGGCGGGCGAGGTCGTGGAACGGACAGCGATGGAGCAGGACGCGAGTGGTGTCCCCGTCCTCGCCCTCGACCTCGGGTTCGAACCCGAGGTCGGCCAGCAGCCGGCGCACTCGATCCAGCGCCTGGGCGTGCCCCGGCCGCTCGAAGGGCGAGAGCCGCTCCACCAGGAACCGCCCCCAGGCCCGGCCGGCCTCGGCGGCCGCGGCCCCGGGATCGGCGAGGGAACCGGTGAGGTAGCTGGCCAGCACCTCGGCCAGGAGACGGTAGCCGGAGGTGTGGTCGCCGACCGGGGCCGTGGCCGTGAGCCGGTAGACGGTGCGCAGCCGGCCGGGGAGGGCCCGACGCTCCGGACGGCCGACGACGAGACCGGCTCGCTCCAGCACCTCCAGGTGGGCGCGGATCGTGTTGTGGTGCAGGCCCAGACGCCCGGCCAGCTGGTTGACGTCCATGGGGGCCGGGTTCCGGCCCAGCTCTTCCACGATGCGGACCCGGCTCGCCTCGGACAAGGCCCGGTGCGTGCGCAGGTCGCCCCGCCACCGACGCGGGAGGTTTTCATCGGCCATACGGTGCTTCAATCCTCCGCGGCTCACCGGAGCCGCTGCAACGGCCGGCGCGTCGGTCGGTGTGGCCTGCGGCGGGGCGCGGCCCCCGGGGTTCGCCGGCGGCGCTCACCGGGCCGGCGGGAACCGGAAGAATAAGAGCTCGATGGCCGCTCGGAGGACGCGCCCGGGGCGGGGTGCGGGCCAGGGCCTGATCCTGGACCTCTATGGACTCTACATCCGGCGATTGGGTGGCTGGCTGGCGGTCTCTGACCTGGTGAGCCTGGCGGGCAGGCTGGGGGCCGACGACCAGGCGGTGCGATCGGCCGTCTCGCGCATGGTCCGGGGGGGTCTGCTGGCGCCAGAGCGCCGGGGCTCGTGTCGTGGCTACGGCCTCACCGCGATCGCCGACCGGCTGCTGGAGGAGGCGGATCGGCGGATCTCCTCGGCGGTGGCGCCGGCCGAGCTGGCCCATGGCTGGGCGCTGGTGTCGTTCTCGGTCCCCGAGAGCGAGCGCCACAAACGCCACCTGCTCCGCTCGCGCCTGACCTGGCTTGGCTTCGGCCGCCTCTCCGGCGCCCTCTGGATCGCGCCCACGCGCTCCCTTCCCACCCTGCGCGAGGTGGTGCGCGAGCTCGGCTTCGAGCGCTACGTCGACGTCTTCGTCGCCCACTACCGGGGGTTCGGGTCGCCGACGGCGCTGGTCAGGCGCTCGTGGGACCTGGAGCGGCTGGAGGGGCACTACCGGGCCTTCATCGCCGAGCACGAGCCCTTGCTGGCACGCGATCGGGAGCACCGCGAGCCCGAGGCCTGCTTCGTCGACTACACCCTCACCGTGCACGCCTGGCGGCGGCTGCCCCATCTCGACCCGGGCCTGCCGCCGGAGCTGCTCCCTCCGGGCTGGGCCGGGCAGGCCGCGGCGGACCTGCTCCGGACCATCCGGCTGAGGCTGGAGGCGCCCGCCATCCGGTACGTGGAGGGGACCGTGGCCGGCACCGGGGACGACCCGGCCTGGGAGCCCCTGCCCCGGGCCGTCCTGGGATCGCACGAGCCCCCCCTCCCGCCCCGTCGGCCGAGTGGGGGGCGGGAGGCCGGTCCCGGGCATCTCGCCTCCGGCGTCCCTCAGGGGGCGTCGTAGGGCAGCTCGAAGGGGTCGTAGGGCAGCGGGGGCTGGGAGGGGATCGGCCTCGGCACGGGGACGAAGCGGCTGCAGAAGAACCCGAGCGCGTCGCCCTCCTGGTAGCCCAGGGCGACGACGCGGCCCAGGTAGAGCGTGTGGTCGCCCCCCTCGTAGGCACGCCACGGCTCGCACTCCAGGTAGGCGAGCACGCCGGAGAGGCGGGGCCCCACGCCGCCCCGGCACCAGGGCATGTGGGAGTGGTCGTCGCCGCCGCTGGCGAAGTGGCGGGCGATGGCCTCCTGCTCCGGTCTCAGGATG
>DASRBU010000341.1:0-14877 GCA_035653475.1 Candidatus Dormiibacterota bacterium
CGGGACGAGCCCAACCCGCGCCAGGGGCTCACCTACCTGATCGTGGACATGCGCAGCCCGGGGATCGAGGTCCGTCCCCTGCGCCAGATCACCGGCGAGGCCGAGTTCAACGAGGTCTTCTTCGACCGGGTGCGGGTGCCCAAGGAGCAGGTCCTGGGACGGCCCGGGGAGGGCTGGGCGGTGGCCATCACCACCCTGCTCCACGAGCGCGGGACGCTGGGCATGGCGCTGGCCACCAGGGCCGGCATCACCGCTCAGGAGGTGATCGACCTGGTGCGGGCCAGCGGGCGCGGCCGGGACCGCCTGCTCCGCCAGCGCGTGGCCCAGCACTACATCGAGGCCCGGGCCCTGCAGCTCAACGGCTACCGCGCCATCACCCGGGTGATGCGAACCGGCATCCCCGGCCCGGAGGGCTCGATCATGAAGCTCTTCTGGTCGGAGCTGAACCAGCGCATGCAGGAGACGGCGATGGAGGTCCTGGGGCTGCACGGCGCAGCCGACGGCGGGCGCTGGCAGTACGGCTTCCTGCGCTCACGGGGGAACACGATCGAGGCCGGCACCTCGGAGATCCTGCGCAACACCCTGGCGGAACGGGTGCTGGGCCTGCCCCGCAGCCGCTGACCCGCTCTACGACTCCCTGGGTCCGCGGAACCGCGCCGGTGGCGCCTCCGGCTCCGCGGCCGGATGGGAACGCACCCGCCGCCAGAGGAGGAGGGCGCGGGCCCCCCACAGGCCGAGGCTCAGGAAGAGCAGGTCCACCGAGAGGGCGTTCAGGGAGCCGGTGCCGGCGGTGGGGCCGGCCGGGCCGAAGCCGCCGCTCAGGCTGCCCGAGGCCAGGAAGCGCACGCCGAAGCGGAGGGCCAGGGTACCCACCAGGATCACGGCGAAGAGCGCCCCGCCCTGCATCCAGACCTGGCCCGTGGCCGGGTCGGTCCAGAACCGCATGGTGCGGACCAGGAGCGCGCCCAGGACCACGCCCACCGCCAGCGAGATCGGGACCAGGGCCAGGCCCAGCGGCGAGGAGAGGAGCAGGTGGCCGCCGGTGCCGACGATGCTGACCCCGATCACGATGACGATGACCCCGAAGCTGATCAGGATCCGCCCCGTGCGCGCCGGCTGGGGCCGCATCCGGCGGCGGACCCCGAGACCGACCATCGCCAGCACCACCAGCACCGCGATCAGCTGGTTCGCCGCCGCGCCCGTCGTCGTGGCCAGGTGTAGCATCCAGCGCCTCCAATCCGCCAACGCCCGAGCCGGCGGCCGTGGTCGCCGGCGTCGGGCGGAAGGGTACCGCACCATGACCGACGGTATGGACACGGGCGGGCCGCACCTTCCAGACTTGACGCGATGGACTTCGCCTTTTCCGACGAACAGGAGATGCTGCGGACCTCGGCCCGCGAGTTCCTGGCCCGTGAATGCCCCTCCTCGTACGTGCGCAGGGTGGCGGAGACCGAGGACGCCTGGGACAGCGCCATGTGGGAGCGCATGGCCGCGATGGGCTGGACCGGCCTCGGCATCCCCGAGCACCTCGGCGGAGTGGGCGGATTCCTGGACCTGATCGTGATCCTGGAGGAGACCGGGCGAACGTTGCTCCCCGGCCCCTACTTCAGCACCATGGGCCTGGCCCTGCCGGCCCTCCTGGAGGCGGGCGGGACCGCCGCCGAGGAGGTGATGTCCGCCATCGCCGCCGGACGGGCGCGGGCGACCCTGGCCCTGACCGAGCCCTCGGGCCGCTGGGACGCCGAGGGCGTCACCCTGTCGGCTCGGCGCTCCGGGTCGGCCTGGCGACTGGACGGGGCGAAGCTGTTCGTGCCCGATGCCGGCGTGGCCGACCACTTGGTGGTGGCGGCCCGCACCGGGGGCGCGGGCGAGGACGGGATCACGCTCTTCCTCGTCTCCGACCGGCCGTCGGGCATGACGGTGACGCCCCTGGAGGGCCTCGACCTGACCCGACGCTGGTACGAGGTGCGCTTCGAGGGCGTGGAGGTGCCCGAGGCCAACGTCCTGGGCGCGGTCGACCGCGGCTGGGCACCGCTGGCCAGGGCGCTGGAGTGGGCCACGGCCGGGCTCTGCGCCGAGATGGTCGGCGGCTCCCAGCGGGTGCTCGACATGTCGGTCGAGTACGCCAAGACCCGGCACCAGTTCGGCAAGCCGATCGGGATCTACCAGGCCGTCTCCCACAAGCTGGCCGACATGCTGCTGGAGACCGAGAGCGCGCGCTCGGCCACCTACTACGCCGCCTGGACCGTGGAGGCCGACGCCCCCGACCGCAGCCTGGCCGTCTCCATGGCCAAGGCCTACACCTCGGACGCCTACCGGCGCGCGACCGGGAACGGGATCCAGGTGCACGGCGGCATCGGCTTCACCTGGGAGCACGACCTGCACCTGTACTTCCGGCGGGCCAAGGCGTCGGAGGTCCTGCTGGGCGACGCCACCTACCACCGGGAGCTGGTCGCCCGCGCGCTCGACCTCTGACCCGAGCCACGGTCCGGGACTCCGCCGCCGGCGCCCGACGCCGGCTCGTGGACCCGGCGCCCGACCGGCGGGCGCCGGAGGCGACCGCCGGGGGAAGGTCGGGAGCCGACGGCACCGGCGGCGTCGGGCTCTCCGTCCGGGCCCCTCTCGCCCACCATCCGCCGGCGGAGCACGGTTCCGCATGCAGGGCGTGGCCGCCGACCCCGGCTCGGGTCCGCCGGGGGCCGTCCCGGCTCAGAGCTTCTCGAACTGCTCGAGGTCGAGGACGAACACCGTCGCCCCACCCACCTGCACCTCGACCGGGAAGGGCATGAACACCTCACCTGGCTCGACCACGGGGGGGATGGGGTTGAGGTAGCGTCTGCGCTCCCGGCAGTTGTGCCGGATCACCTCCAGCACGTCCTCGACCCGCTCCTCGTCGACGCCGATCATCAGGGTCACGTTCCCCTGCTGCAGGAAGCCCCCGCTGGAGGCGAAGCGGGTGACGCTGACGCCCACTCGGTTCAGGGCCTGGACGGTCTGGCCGGCATCCTCGCCCTGGACCACGGCCAGGATCAGCTTCATGGGGACGGCCCCGGGCAGGGAGGACGACAGCCGTGGGAAGCGGGCAGGAGACCGGCCACCTCGCCCATCACCCGGGCGTGCAGCTCCTCGGCCGGGCGGGTGGCGTCCAGGCGCACGAAGCGCCCGGGCTCGGCCGCGGCCAGCTCCCGGTAGGCGTTCGCCACCGAGCGATGGAAGGCCAGGTCCTCGGCCTCCAGGCGATCGGGCGCGCCCTGCCGGCGCCGGCGCGCCAGGCCCAGCTCCGGCGGGAGGTCGAGCAGGAACGTCCGCCGGGGGCGGGGGAAGCCCGCCGGCCACCAGGTGGCCAGGCCCCGACCTCCCCCCTGATAGGCCAGGGTGGAGTCGTGGTAGCGGTCCGCGATCACGATCCGTCCCTCCGCCAGCGCGGGCTCGATCACCCTGGCCACCAGCTCCGCCCGCGCGGCCATGAACAGGTACATCTCCGCCTCCGGGGACGGCCCCGGCCCGGGGGCGAGCAGGAGCTGTCGCAGCCGCTCACCCAGCGGCGTCCCGCCCGGCTCGCGCACCACGACCGGGTCGTGCCCGGCCAGCGCCCGTCGGAGCAGCTCCACCTGGGTCGACTTGCCGGCGCCCTCGATGCCCTCGAAGGTGACGAGGAGGCCACGCTCGGGAGGCGGGTCGGCCATCCCGGATCGGGCCGCGGCGGGACCGGGAAGGGGGGACGGTCCGGGCATGTTCCCGTCCCAGGATGAGGGTCCCGGCCCGCCCGGCGCAATCTCCGGCCGCTCAGTGGGCGGTCCAGGCGCCATCGACGACCACCACCGCGCCGTTGACGAAGCTGGCATCGTCCGAGGCCAGGAAGGCGGCGACGGCGGCGATCTCGTTCGGGTCCCCGGTCCGGATGTTGGCCGCCAGGGCGCGCTCCAGGGTCCGGTAGCCGCGCGGGCTCGGCTCGCCCCCCAGGGAGATCCCGGTCTCCACCGCGCCCGGGCAGATCGCGTTGCAGCGCAGGCCCTCCCGGCCGTAGGTGGCCGCGATGTTCCTGGTCAGCCCGATCAGGCCATGCTTGCTGGCGGTGTAGGCGGCGCCCCCTCGCGAGCCCAGCAGGCCGCCGACGGAGGCGATGTTGACGATCGCGCCCCCGCTCCCCCGCAGCATGGCCGGGATCGCCGCCCGGCACAGCATCATCGGCCCGGTCAGGTTCACCTCCAGGACGCGCCGCCACACATCGTCCGTCATCTCCGCGACCGGCAGCAGACGGTCGAGGATGCCCGCGTTGTTGCAGAGGATGTCCACGCCGCCGAAGCGCTCGCCTGCCGCGCCCACCATGGCCGCCACGTCCCGGGACGAGGTCACGTCCCCCACCAGGGGGAAGACGCCGTGGTCCTCGAGGTGGTGGCCCAGCCCCTCCGGCCTGAGGTCGACGGCAACCACCGAGGCCCCCTCCTGCCGGAAGCGCCGCACGATGGCCGACCCGATGCCCGACCCGGCCCCGGTCACGATCGCGACCTTCCCGGCCAGGCGCCCACGATCGGCGGCCCGTACGTGCTCTGTGACCTTCATGTTCGTGTCATCCCCGGCGGGCTCGACGAGCCCGCCGATGCCCCGACCGTACGCCCTCAGCCGGTCCCGGGAAAGGGACCATCGGCCCGTCCCGAAGGGGCCCGGCCGACGGCCGCCTCGACCATCCGGTCCCGCGGCCGGCCCCCCTCGATCGGCGCGTATCCCGGTCGGGTACTAACTCAAGGCATGCCCATCGCCCGACCCGACCGTCGGCCCGCTCTCCGCGAGCGCGTCGAGGCCACCGCGGCCCTGGTCGAGCGCCGCGGTTACGCCCTGTCTCCGGAACGCCTGGGCCAGCTCTGCCTGGGCGGCCCGGTGGCCGCCGCCGAGGTGCTGGCCGTGGTCGCCGACGGCCACCGGCTGGCCCTGCGCGAGGGGCTGGTCGTCACCCACCGCCAGGCGGAGGCCGCGCCCGCCATCGCCGCCCGGGCCCGCAGCCACGCCCTCCACGCCCCGCCCTGGCTCGCCGTCACCCGCCGCTTCGTGCGTCTCCTGGTCCGGCTCAACCCATACGTCCTCGGGGTGGCGATCGCCGGCTCGCTGGCCTCGGGCGGGTTCGCGGCCCCCGACGACGTCGACCTGAACCTGATCGTGGAGGACGGCCACCGCCACCTGGCCTACGTGGCCCTGAACCTCCTCGGCATGGCCCACGCCCTGCGTCACCGGAGCAAGCCCGTGGACGTGCACAGCCGGCGGCCGCTGGCGCCCCGCCTCATGACCGCCAACCTCATCCTCGAGCGCTCGCAGTGCTTCCCGCTGGCTCGGCAGGACCCGGCCATGGCCTTCGAGCTGCTGGTCTCGCGGCCGATCCACGGCCTGGAGACGTGGCGAGAGCTGCTCGCCGCCAACCCCCGCCTGCGCGAGCACTTCCCCCAGCTGGACTGGCCGGACGAGGCGATCGTCGTCCGCCCCTGGCTGCCGGCCTGGGCCTTCCCCCGCGGGCTCGACCGGGCCGCACGGCTGGTCGGGGAGGCGGGCTGGCGCTGGATGCAGTGGACGCGGCGCCGCCGACCGGAGGCCCGGGCCAGGGTCGCCTACGTGCGCGAGACGATGCGGCCCTACGCGCTCTTCGACCGCTGATGGCCGCGGTCGTCCTGGGCCTGCTGGGGCTGACCAGCGCCTTCCTCTTCGCCTACGGCGCCAACGTGCTCTACCTCAGCCTGCGCGCGGCACGGGCGACGCTGCCCCCGACCCACCCCCCGATCCCGGCCCCCCCGCCCCACGTGCTCGTGCAGCTCCCGGTCTACAACGAGCGCTACGTGGCCACCCGGGTGCTCGACGCCGCCTGCTCCCTGGACTGGCCGCGGCGACGCCTGACCGTCCAGGTGCTGGACGACTCCGACGACGAGACCACGGAGCTGATCGCGACCGCGGCGGCGCGCTGGCGCGCTCGCGGGATCGACGTCCGGCACGTGCGGCGCCACGGTCGCGAGGGCTACAAGGCCGGTGCCCTGGCCCACGGGCTCACGCTCTCCCGGGCCCCCTTCGTGGCCGTGTTCGACGCCGACTTCGTTCCTCCCCGCGACTTCCTCCGGCGCGCCCTCCCCGCCTTCTCGGCACCCCGGGTGGGGTTCGTCCAGGCCCGGTGGGGCCACCTTAACCGGACCCACTCCCTGTTCACCCGGCTGCAGGCGCTGATGACCGACTTCCACTTCCTGGTGGAGCAGGCCATGCGGCCCCGGCTTGGCTTCCCCACCAACTTCACCGGCTCCGCCGGCGTGTGGCGGCGGGCCGCCATCGAGGACGCCGGCGGCTGGAGCGCCGCCACCCTGACCGAGGACCTCGACCTCAGCTACCGGGCCCAGCTCCGGGGCTGGCGGGGTGAATACCTGGAAGACCTGGTCGTGCCGCAGGAGCTGTGCGTGGCGGTCAACGCCTACCGCGCCCAGCAGTCACGCTGGGCGACCGGTAGCTTCCAGTGCGTCCGTCGCCTGCTCTGGCCCCTCCTGTGCAGCCCGCTCCCCCGGGCGGCGCGCTTCCAGGGTGCGATGCACCTGCTCGGCTACGGCGCGCCCCTGGCCATGCTGGCCCAGGTGGCCTGCTACCCGGTGCTGGTCGCCGGCGATCTGGGTCGCGAGACCTTTCCCTGGTGGATGGCGGCGAGCCTGATCAGCCTGGCCCCGGCGGTGGGCATGTCGATCGCCCAGGCCAGGGCCGGCCGGAGCTGGCTGCGCTCCCTCCCCCTCTGCCTGGCCTGGTCGGTGCTGGGGGCGGGGACCGCCCTGACGGTGGCGGTGGCGCTGGGCCGGGCCCTGCGCGGTGGCGGTGGCTTCGAGCGTACGCCCAAGTTCGCGATCGACGAGCGCGGGGAGGACTGGCGCAGCAAGCGCTACGTCCGACGCCGGGACCGCCTGGCCCCGGCCGAGCTGGCGGCGGCCGCCGTCGCCCTGGGCCTGGCCCTGGCCGCCGTCTCCTCCCATCGTTGGGTGATGGCCGGGTACGCGCTGCTCTTCGCGCTCGGGTTCCTGGCCATGGGCCTGGGCGGGCTGCTCCAGGCACTGCCCGACCGCCGCCGTCCGGCCCAGGCGGCGCTGGCGCTGGGCAGCTGCGGACTGGTGCTGCTCGCCTTCACCCGGTTGCCGGAGCCGTTCGAGGACGGTTACCAGCACTGGCTGATCGCCGCCAACCTGGCCACCACCGGCCGCCTGGCCGATCCCCTGTTCCAGATGCAGGACACCTGGCTGCCCGCCTATCAGGTGCTGGCGGCCCTGGTGCTGAAGCTGGTCGGGATCTGGCGGCTGGACGCGCTCGAGCTGACGAGCGCGGCCCTGGGCATGGTCACGCTGCTGTTCACCTACCAGCTCGCCGGCGGGCACCGGCCGGGGGTGATCGCCGTCCTGCTGCTGACGCTGAACCCCGCCTTCCTCCTCACCTCGACCAGCGCCGTGGCCGAGCCGCTGCTGGTGGCGGCGCTCACCGGGGCCGCCCTGGCGGCGGCGCGAGGGCGTCCCGGCTGGGCGACGGCCGCCGCCTGTCTGGCCGCGCTGACCGGGACCAAGGCCTGGATCTGGCTGGGCCTGGCGGCCGGCCTGGTGACGCTGGAGGCGCTGCGCCGGCACGGCCGGTGGTGGCGGGTGGCCTGGCCGGCACCGGCGCTGGCCCTGGCCCTCTCGCTGGAGGTCGGGGTCGGCTTCGCCTCCCACTCGGTTGCCCGGGCCACGGTGGAGGTGACCTCCGCCGTCGCCCGGGGGAGCCTGGCGGCGCCGCCCGCGGCCAGGGCGGGGCAGTTCCTGGGCTACCTGGCCCTGGCCTCGTTGCCGGCCGCGGCGCTGGCGCCGATCGGGCTGGCCCGCGCCTGGCGCGGGCGCGATCCGCTGCTCCGGCTGCTCTACCTGCCCTCGCTCGGCTACCTGGCGGTGGTCGTCGGCCTGCTCTGGAACGGGGACTACAGCGGCAGCCAGCGCTACTACCTGCCCCTCCTCCCGGCCCTGGCCCTGCTCGCCGCCCGGGCCCTGGAGCCCGGGTGGCGGCCCGCCCGAGCTGCCCTGGCCGCCGGCGCGGTGGGCGCGGCGGCGGCGGTCACCGCCCTCTACGTGCCCGTGCTCCAGGGGCTCGCCGCCGACAACCGAGGGCTGGTCGCCGCCGGCCGGGCGGCCGCCGCCCTGCCCGGGGCCCTGCTCACCGACTCCCCCACCGCCGCCTACTGGAGCCACAAGCCGCCGGCCGAGATCCATGGCTCACGCGAGCTGCCGGAGGGACGGGCGAGCGCGCTCGACTGGCTGCGCCGGCGGGGCGTGGGCGCGCTGGTGCTGGAGGACGTCGACTACTACCGGGCCGTCCGGGTGCTGCCCGGGGAGGCCGACGGCCGCCCGGCCCCGCCCTTCCTGCCCATCGGCGACGAGCGCGCCTACACCGTCCCCGGCGGGAAACGGGTCCTGGTCTACGGGCTGGACGTGGCCGCGGCGCCGCTCGCCGAGGGCGTCTGGGCCAGGTCCGACGACGCGCACGGCCGCGACCGGGGCAAGACCGCGCCCCTGGGACGCGGTGCCTACCTGGCCCGGGACGGATCGGGGCTGGCCGGCGGCGGGCTGGGCTTCGGCCTCCCCGTGCTCCAGGCCCCGGACGGATGGTGGTTCCCCGCCACCGCCGGGCCGCCACGAGCGGTGGCCGGCGGATGGGAGCAGGAGTTCGACCTCTCCCTGCGCGAGGTAGACGACGCCCGGGGCCAGTTCCTGCGCTTCCAGCCCGGCCCCGATCAGGGGCGCGCGATCGTCACCTACCGTCCCACCCCCGGCCGGCTGCACGTGCACCTGCGGATCGAGGGCCTGAGCCCGGAGGTCCGCCGGGTGGTGGTGCTCAACGAGGAGTCGGCGGCCTTCGACGACACCGCCGACGCCCGTCAGACGCTGCGGGGGAGCCGCATCGGGAGCTGGACGCCGGTCTCGGGGTCCTGGGCCCGCCTCCGCTCGGACCGCCTGGGCGTGGAGTGGGAGATCGATCGGCCCGCCTCGGCGAGCGAGTTCGTGGCCGCCCGGGAGCGGCGGCCGGCGAGCGGCATCGACTTCAGCGGCCTGGAGATGGTCTTCGGGCCCGCGTTCACCGGCGTCGAGTACGACGTCCGGGTGCGGAGGTCTTGAGCCCATGGAACGAGCCGACGTGGTCCTCGTGTATCCGCAACGTGCGCCGCGGCGCGGGCGTCACTGGATCATGCCCTCGCTCGGCCTCATGTACCTGGCCGCCTCCCTCCGGCGGGCCGGGTACACGGTCCGCCACCTCGACCACACCTTCCTGGAGCGGCGCGAGGTGCTGGCCGAGATCGAACGGCTCAAGCCGTCGGTGATCGGCGTGTACTGCATGATCACGATGCAGGACGAGGCCTTCTCGCTGGCCGAGGAGGTGCGGGGCAAGGCGCTGACCGTGGTCGGCGGCCCGTACCCCTCGGGAGAGGCGGAGCCCTTCCTGGACCGGTTCGACCTGGTCGCGGTCGGGGAGGGCGAGGAGACCATCGTCGAGATCATGGAGCACCTGGGCGACCGCCGCTTCGAGGAGGTGCCGGGGCTGGTCTTCCGCCGCGGGGGCGAGGTGGTCCGCACCCCTCCCCGCCCACGGAGCAGGGACCTGTCCCACCTCCCCCTCCCGGACCGCGGCGACCTTCCCCACCGCCAGTACATCGACTACTGGCGCCGCCACTGGAAGCGCGCCACCACGCCCCTGATGAGCACCCGTGGCTGTCCCTTCCGCTGCGAGTTCTGCCACAAGTCGGTCTTCGGCGACCTCTTCGGCGCCCGGCCAGCCGAGTCGGTGGTGCAGGAGATGGAGGAGATCGCCGGGCTGGGCTACGACCACGTGTGGATGTCCGACGACATCTTCACCCTCAACTACCGGCGAACGCTCGAGCTCTGCCGCCGCATCGAGGCGGCGCGCCTGCCCCTGACCTGGGAGTGCCTGTCCCGGGTCACCCAGGTCGACCTCGAGCTGTTCACCCAGATGCGTCGGGCGGGCTGCACCCGGGTCTTCTTCGGGATCGAGTCGGGGGACGAGACGGTGCTGAAGCGGATGCGCAAGGGCATCACCCCGGACCAGGCCCGTCAGGCCGTCGAGGCCTGCGTGGAGGCGGGGATCGAGGCCGCCGGCTTCTTCATGGTCGGCTACCTGGGCGAGACCCAGCGGAGCCTGGAGCGCACCATCCGCTTCTCCTCCCGCCTGCCCCTGAGCTACGTCAGCTACACCATCGCCTACCCGCTGCCGGGAACCCGCTTCTACGACCAGGTGCAGGAGCGGCGGGCCCATGGCGAGTGGCAACGGGTGCGCCACAACCGCCTGCTCTTCAACACCGACTTCTCCGAGCGCAAGCTGAGGTTCGCCATCCTGAAGGGCGCGGTCCAGCACCGGCTGCGCCGAAGCAGGCTGCGGCCGCTGGCCGCCGCCTTCGAGCTGGCCACCGACCCGGTGCTGCGGGTGCTGCGTTGATGCCGGCCGTGGACGGTGTCCTGCGCAGCCTGGTCCGTGCCGCCACCGGGGTCTTCTGGCTCTCCTTCGCCTCCCAGAAGTGGGGCGGCGTCGACTGGATGCGGCCGCTGATCGAGGGGTCGGCCGCCCACAACCCGATCCCCGGCCTGCAACCGTTCCTGGCCGCGGTGGTGGCCCCCAACTGGCACCTGGCCGCGCTCGCCCAGGCGGCGGGGGAGACGGTGGCCGGGGTGCTGCTCCTGGTCGGGCTCGCCACCGGCGCCGCGGCCTGGCTGGGGGTGGTGCTTGGGCTCGGGCTCAGCCTCACCGTGGCCTTCGAGCTGTCCGACCCCGGCCTGCGCTGGCTCTACTACCTGGCCGTGCTCGTCAACCTGGCGGTGGCGGCGGGAGGGCCGGGCACGGTCGCCCTGGAGCGGATCCGGGGCCTGCCCGGATGGATGGCGCGATGAGCGCGCTGCGGGGCTTGGCCCTGGCCCTGATCCTGCTCCCGGTCGCGCTGGCCGCCCAGGAGGTCTCGCACCTGGCCGCGTACGCCTTCTTCGGCATCCCCTCCGCGCTGCTGGTCACCCCCTGGCGCTTCCACTTCGTCGACCTGTGGGTGTTCGGCCTCCACGCCGCCGCCTCGGTCACCCCGCCGGTGCCGGTCCACGTCGCGGTCGACTTCCTGGGCCCGGCGCTGCCCACGGTTCCCCTGCTGCTGCTGTGGGCGGCGGCGCGCCGGGGCGCGCCGGCGGCGGCGACGGCGCTCCTGGCCAACGTGCTGGCCCTGGCCTATTTCGCCCTCCTCGAGTTGACGTTCGCCCTGGCCGCCTTCGCCTTCGGCCGGGTCATCGAGCCGCTGCTCTGGCCGGAGCTGAGCTACGGTCCGGTGCTGGCCATCGCGGTCCTGGCCGCCCTCCTGGGGCGGCGCGCCGGCCTCCCCGACCTCCCGGGTGAGGGGCCTCAGACCGGCAGCTCCCAGAGCGGGTACCAGCGGGCTTCCTCCTCCACCGGCAGCTCGTCCCGGGCCAGCGCGGCCAGGCGCAGCTCCTCGGCGTTGTCGCGCCGGCGCCCGCCCGCGGGCACGAACGGGTAGAAGCGCCCCCGCCGGTAGGCGTAGATCCAGTAGACGGGCCGGCCGGACTGGTCGAAGCGGAACGCCGCGGCCAGGAGCAGGTCGCCCAGCCCCTCCTCCAGGAAGCGGGTGGCGACGGCGTGCAGGCCGGCCAGCGACTCCTGGAAGCCGCCTCCGGCCAGCACCAGCCAGTCGAAGCCGAGCTGGTCGCGGTGGACCTCCACCTCCGGCCGTCCCTCCTCGCGCAGGAGGGAGAGCAGCTGTCGCAGCTCGGCCTCCAGCTGGTCGAATCGGCCCGGCGGCAGGCGCCGGACCACGACCCCGACCCGGCCGGCCGGGCGCAGGCCGGCCGCCTCCAGGGCCACCGCGGCCGTGCTCATGGCGAACAGGCGCTCCTCGTCGGGACGGGGCAGCCTGGTCCGGCCCAGCATGGCGTCCAGGAAGTCCATCCCTCACCCGCCTCGTCCGCGGGCCGCCCCTGCCCCTGGCCGGCGGGCGCTCATCCTCGCCCCATCTCGGCCTCCATCCGCTGGAGGCGCTCGAGGCGGTGCTCCAGGGAGGGATGGGTGGAGAGCAGCTCCGCCAGCGATCCCCTGGCGCCCAGGGGGAAGATCATGAGCGCGCTGGCGCCCTCCACCTGGCGCAGGTCCCGCTCCGGGATCCGGCTGGTGCGGTCGGCGATCTTGAGCAGGGCGGAGGCCAGCAGCGAAGGCCGTCCCGTGATCAGGGCCGAGCCCCGGTCGGCCTCGTACTCCCGGTAGCGGGAGAGGGTGCGGATGAGCACGAAGCTGATCAGCCAGACGGCGGCGGCGACGAGCAGGACGATGGCCCCGGAGCCGCCCCGGTCGCGGTCCCGGCCCCGGCCGCCGAGGCCACCCCACACCCCGAACTGGACCAGGAAGGAGGCGAGGGTGCTGAACACGGTGGCCATGGTCATGACCTTGACGTCCCGGTGGATGACGTGGCTCAGCTCGTGGGCCAGCACCGCCTCCACCTCCTCCGGGGTGAGCCGGTCCAGGAGCCCGGTGGTCACGGCCACCACCGAGTGACGGGGGTTGCGCCCGGTGGCGAGGGCGTTGGGCACCGGGCTGTCCACGATCGCCACCCGGGGCTTGGGGAGGTCCGTGGTCTGGGCCAGGCGGGTCACGATGTCGTGGAGCCGGGGCGCCTCGGCCTCGCTCACCTCCCGAGCCCCGATCGAAGCCATCACCAGCTGGTCGGAGAAGGCGTACTGGACCACGATCAGGATCGCCACCAGGCCCAGCACCAGCAGCAGGTCCACCCGCAGCCAGAGCAGGACCCAGACGAAGGCCGCGTAGAGCACGGCCAGGAGGAGCATGGTCAGCAGCATCCGAGCCCGCAGGCCCAGGTCCGCCCCGACCCGACGTCGCATCTCGCCAGCCCCCGCGGTCCGACGCCCTCAGCGGGCGTCGGGAGGGGGGCCCGCGGCCTCCGAGGGGACGGCCTCGATCGCCCGGACGGCTTCCTCCAGGGACATGTCGGGGCCGGGCAGCACCCGGTCGGAGCGGACCATCGCCGAGTCCGGGAGGCGCTCTCCCCGATCCCTGACCAGGGCGACCGCCTCCTCCAGCGCGCCGCGGTAGGCGGCCTCGTCGCGCGCCTCCAGGGCCGCCGTCAGCCGGTCGTCCAGCTCGTCCAGGCGGGCCCGGTCACCGGGCCGGACCCGGTACTGGTCCTCACCCAGCACCCGCACCACCTCCCCGGCCGGCTCCAGGGCGGGGGCACCGACCTCGGCCTTCAGCCTCCGCAGCCGCTCCTCCACCGCCGCCTCGGCGGCGGGGGCGGCCAGCTGGCGGTCGATGTCGTCCTGGGCGCCGGGACCGATCTGGTCGAGCACGCCCGTCTCCACCAGCTGGTCGATGGCGGCCGCCCGGGCCTGCATCTGGGCCGTCCTCTCCTGGGCCCGGTCGATCATCAGGCCGACGTCCGCCATCTGCTCGGAGATGCCGGTCACCGCCTCCCCGATCCGGGTCGAGGCCTCAGCGGCCGAGTACTGGGCCTTGATGGTCTCCTTCTGGGTCCGGAACGCCTCCACCTTGGCCTGGAGCTTCTGGGCGGTCAGCTCCAGCTTCTGCTCCTGCTCCCTCAGCTGCGCCGCCTGGGTCTCCAGGGCGTCGAGCTGCGACTCCGCCGCCTGGGCCCGGGTCAGGGCCAGACGGGCGAGGTCCTCGCGGCCCTGGGCCAGCGCCTCCCGGGCCTGCACCTGGAGCTTCTGCTGGCCCTGGCGCAGCTGGGCCGCCTGCAGCTCCAGGCGCTTCTGCGAGGTGAGCACGTCGGCCACGTTGCGACGCACCTGCTGCAGGGCCTCCAGCTGCCGCTCGTAGGCCAGGTCGAGCGACTCGGTCGGGTCCTCGGCCCGGTTGAGGAGGGCGTTCAGCTTCTGCTGGAGCACGTCCGACAATCGCCTCATGAGGCCCATCGCCCTACCTCCTCCTGACCCCGGCCGCGCCCGGCGCCGGGCGCGGGCCGGCTCCTGCATCGCTCGGCCACACGTCCAGCTGACCGCGGGCGCCGGCCCCAGACCAGGGCCATCCGACTCCCGGAATCGGGGACCTTCCCCGACCGCCGGCGAAGCTCCGGGCTCACCCCCAGGGCCAGCGAGCGGCCTGGGCCAGGAGCGCCAGCACCTCTTGGCTGGAGACCTCCGGGAACTCCTCGTACCACTCCTCCAGGGCCAGGGTGAGAGGCGGATGCTCCAGGCAAACCACCTCGTCGACCTCCCCCGCCACCGCGTCCAGGGCCTCGGGCGACGAGACCGGGACCGCCAGCACCACCCGGCGCGGACCTCGCGCCTTGGCTCCCCGGGCCGCGGCGATGGCGCTGGTGCCGGTGGTCACCCCGTCGTCGACCAGCAGCGCCGTCCGACCGGCCAGGGGCAGCCGGGGACGAACCGCCCGATACCGCCGCTCCTGCTCGGCCAGGGTGGAGCGCTCGGCGGTCACCAGCCGATCCAACGCGCTGCCGGCCACCCCCGCCCCTCGCGCCAGCTCGGCGTTGAGCACCGGCGCACCGGCCTCGCCGACGGCGCCCAGGTGCAGGCCTGGCTCGTCCGGGGTGGAGAGGGGTCGTACGCACACCAGGTCCAGCGGCGCCTTCAGCGCCCGGGCCACCTCGAACGCGACCACCAGCCCGCCCCGGGGGATCCCGAGCACCACCGCGCGCTCGCGGCGCAGCCCCTCCCCATCGAGCAGGGCGGCCAGCCGGCGACCGGCGTCGCGACGATCCCGGAAGGCGCGGGCCTTCACGTCCGACCGGCGCGACGCCGGGCCACCGCCTTGCGCGCCTCCTCGGCCAGGAAGACCAGGGGCATGAACGCCGCCAGCACAACC
>DASRBU010000342.1:0-8493 GCA_035653475.1 Candidatus Dormiibacterota bacterium
CAGGGCGGTGAAGAGCGGCAGGGTGGCGATGAACATGGCCACCACGCCGGGCAGGACCTCGACCGAGGCCCAGTTCAGCGACCCCTGACCGGCACCGGTCAGGCCCACCCCGATCACCGCCGCCTCGGCCAGCTCACGCCAGCTGAGCCGGAGCCGGCCCCGCCCGCCCACGGCCAGGGCAGCCAGCAGGATCAGCCCGGCGAGCACGAAGCGGACACCACCGAAAAGGAAGGGAGGCACATGGGTCACGCCCACCCTGGCCCCGACCGGAGCCGAGCCGAAGGTGAGCCAGACCACGCCCAGGGAGAGGGCGAGGCGCAGACGTGACGAGGCGAAACGGCTCATGGGGCCAGTGTGTCGGCTGGATTATCCTGTTACAAGATGGTTTCTGATACTGGTACTGAACCCACCAGGCTGCGCGAGCTGGGGGCCTTCCTCCGCAGCCGACGCGCCCGCCTCCGCCCCGAGGAGGTGGGCCTTCCCAACGGCCTTCGGCGGCGCACGCCCGGGCTGCGGCGCGAGGAGGTGGCGCAGCTGGCCGGGGTCGGCCTTACCTGGTACACCTGGCTGGAGCAGGGAAGGGACATCCAGCCCTCCCTGGACGTCCTCTGCCGCGTGGCCAGGGCGCTGCAATTGGAACCGGTCGAGCGCCTGCACCTGTTCCGGCTGGCCGGCCACGAGCCGCCGGCGGGGTTCTCCGATGAGGCCGTCCGTCCCGCTCACCGGCGGGTGATCGAGCGCTGGGACCCGCTTCCGGCCCTGATCACCGGCTGGCGGCGGGACCTGCTGGCCTGGAACCGCGCCGCCGGGGTGGTGCTGGGGATCGACGGGCTGCCGGCGGGACGCCGCAACCTCCTCTGGGCGATGTTCATGGTGCCCGGATGGCGGCGGCTCTTCCTGAACTGGGAAGACGAGGCCGCGCGGACGGTGGCCAGGTTTCGCACCGAGGTCGCTCCCCACCTCGACGAGCCCGCCTGCAAGCTGCTGATCGCGGAGCTGAGCGCCGAGAGCCCGGAGTTCGTGGCCTTCTGGGAGCGGCGCGACGTCCACGGCCGCACCGACGGCCTGAAGCGGCTCCGCCACCCGGAGCTGGGCGACCTGGAGCTCGAGTACACGACCTACCGCATCGACGACCAGCCCGGCCTCAGGCTGTGCTTCTACACGCCCGAGCCGGGGTCCCCGACCGAGCGGGCGCTGCAGCGGCTGGGCGAACGTCTCGCCCTCTCGCCGGCTCCGGCGCCCTGTCTCCCGGTCACGCACGGCGCCGGTGGGAGATAGGAGGAGCCGCGGCTCAGTCGGCGATGCGCTCCTCGGCCAGCACCCGGGTGGGGGTGACCCGCACCAGCACCTCGCCCGGCCCCGCGTTCCGCCGCCCGAACTCCGCCGCCCGGTCGGCGCCCATGTACCGGCCGCCGATCTCGGTCGCGAACCGGGGCAAGGCATCCGGGTCCGGGCTGAGGCTGGCCCGGCCCTCGATCATCACGAACGCGTAAGGGGGGTCTCGTCGTCGACGCAGAGGCAGACCCTGGGGTCGCGGCGCAGGTTGCGCGCCTTGACCGAGCGGCCCCCGGTGGTGAAGACCAGGTCCTCGCCGTCGAGGACGAACCAGATCGGGACCACGTGGGGCCGGCCGTCGCTCCTGGTGGTGGCCAGCTTCGCCGTGCGGGTGCCCTGGGCGAGGAAGGCGCGCCACCGCTCGGGGGTCATGGCCCGGGCCACGGTTCCCAGCCTACCCATTCCCGAGGCGGCCCGGTCGGCCCGGCGTCACACCGGATCGTCGTCCTCGTGCCGCCGGGCGATCGAGACCCCATCCCGCAGGGGCACGATCATCCCTTCCAGCCCGGGCTCGGCCGCCACCAGCCGGTTCCAGCGGGCGACGTTGTGCGCCGCCTGTGAGCGCGGCTCGACCACCTCGCCGCGCCGCAGGGCGTTGTCGGCCAGGAGCAGGCCGCCGGGCCGGAGCCGTCGCAGGCACAGCCGGAAGCAGCGCTCGACCGTGTCCTCGTCGGGGAAGGAGGTCAGGAGGTCGTTGAAGATGCAGTCCACGGGCGCGCCGCCGCGCTCCAGGAAGACGATGGCGTCCTCCTCCACCACCTGCACCCGCCCGCCGAGACCCGCCTCCTCCAGGTTGCGACGTGCCTCGGCCGCTCGCTCCGGGTCGACCTCGAGCGTGATCACGGTGCCCGAGCAGCCGCCGGCCAGCCAGATGGCGGAGTAGCCGACCGCGGTCCCCAGCTCGATCGCGTCCCGGCAGCGGGCGGCCCGGGTGACCAGGCGCAGCAGCTGGCCCACGGCCGGCCCCACGCCCGGCACCGAGGACTCGGCCATCTCCTCCTCCAGCCGGGCAAGGACGGGCTCGCGGGCCGGGAGGAGCGACTCCATGTAGGTCTCCAGCCGGGGCGTGACGACGACGCCGGGCAGCCGGGTCACGGTCTGGCTCCGAGATGGGCGGGGCGATGGATCGTGGCCATACCTCCTCCTGGTCCTCCGCAGTCGCGGGCCGGTCGGTCCGTCACCCGTCAACTGTATCCGCCGGGTTCGATCCGGCTGCGAGGCGGTCCGCGGCGGGAGCTGGTGCGGAGGCATGGGGGCGCTCGGCCGCCGGCCCAGCCGGCCGGCGGGGGCACCGGCGGAGGCGGCGATCCCGATCGTGTGGAGGGGAGGCACTGGCGCTCGGGGAGGAGGCGGAATCCCACCGCCTCCTCGACCCGGCGGCCGGCGAGGATGGCGCCGAGCGGCGCCAGGCGGGCAACGTTCCCCGGCGCCGACCCGAAAGGCCGACCTCCGGCCGGCCGAGGTGCAGGTCCGTACCCAGTCCTCGACCCCATCCTCGCCGCCGGGGCCTCGGTCGCGCCCTGCGGTTCGAGCTGCGCCTGGCCGCCCGGCGACGGCCTGGGTGCTCCTCGGCCTGATCCCCGGGTGCAGCGCTCGCCACCCATCCTTGGACACGGCGACCGGCCGGGTCGGACGCGGTGGGGACCGTCGCCGCGTCGGCGCCACCGCGCCCGGGTCCTGCCCGCTCGGCGGGGGGGCAAGAGCGATCCGGCCCGACCGCGCTCCAGGGAGCCGGATGGGAGGGCAGGGATCGGAACCCCGGCGGTCACCGATGGAGCGTGAGGTCGTGGCCACCGGGTCGGATGGTGGCGCGGCCGCGTTCCTGCCACCTGGCTGCGCGCCCGCTTAGACTTCTTGACAGCGATGCAACCGCGGTCCTGGATCCCCACCGTGGTGGAGAACGAGGGGGGCAGAGGCGAGCGCTCCTTCGACATCTACTCCCGCTTGCTGCGCGACCGCATCATCATGCTCGGGCGTCCGATCGACCACGTGATGGCGAACCTGGTCGTGGCTCAGCTCATCTACCTGGCGGCCGAGGATCCGGAGCGGGAGATCCAGATCTACGTCAACTCGCCAGGTGGCGCCGTGGCCCCCGGCTTCGCCATCTACGACACCATGCAGCACGTGCGGGCTCCGATCTCCACCGTGGCCGTGGGTCGCACGGCGAGCTTCGGGACGGTCATCCTCATGGCCGGCAGCAGAGGCCGGCGCTTCGCTCTCCCCAACGCCCGCATCCACCTGCACCAGCCGCTGGTGGCGGGTCGGGGCATCACCGGTCAGGCCACCGACCTGGACATCCACGCCCGCGAGATCATCCGGGTCCGGGACGAGCTGAACCGCCTGATCGCCCTGCACACCGGCCAGCCGATCGAGCGGGTGGCCAGGGACACGGATCGCGACTTCTTCCTCTCGCCCCGGGAGGCGATCGAGTACGGTCTGATCGACGGGGTGATCGAGGCCGTGCCCGAGGCGGCCACCACCGGCTCCTGACCCGCGGCTGCCGGCCCCGGGATGACGCCGAGCTGCTGAAAGCATCCGAGCCCGTCCTTGCAGGACCAGTGCTCCACGATCCTCCCCGCGTCGACCCCACGTTCGTCGGCGGCCGGGAGGTCGGGGCGGTCGCTGGCCTCGATCACCAGCGTGCGCGACCGTCCGGGATGGGCCCTCGACGAGGTCGGCGTGCCCGGCCGCCGGGCGCCGGTCGGTCAGCCGCCGTCGATCGCCGTGGGCCGCGTGGAGGGCGCGACCGATCCGGGCGTCGGCGAAGGCGATCCCGGTTCGGCCACCGATCTGGTCGGCAGGGCCGCGGCCTTCACGGGAACCACCGCCGGCAGGCGGCGGCCCTCGACGCCGGTCGTCGGCGGGCCGGCTCGGGTTCTCGACTCCCCGGGGTGGCCCGGGGCGAACCGCGGCGACGGCGGGGAGCCGATCGCGGCCGGCGCCCGGGTCCCGGCCGCCAGCGGCGGCTCAGGGGCCGGGGAACGGCTCCGGCGCCCCCGCCGGTAGGGGCACCTGAAAGGCGTTGATGGTCATCGAGATCAGCGTGTAGTAGCCAAGGATGCCGACCAGCTCGACCAGGGCCCGGTCGTCCAGGACCGCGGCCGTGCGGCGGTAGGTGGCCTCGGAGATGGTGCGGGTCTCGGTCAGCTCCCGGGCGAAGGCATAGACCGCGGCCTCGTCCTCCCGGACCAGGGCGGGCGTACGGCCGAGGCGGATGGCCTCGACCGCCTCCGGGTCGAGGCCGGCCTCGACCGCGAGCGGGGCGTGCGCGTGCCACTCGAACCCCGCCCGCCACGCCGCCGCCGTGACCAGGATGGCCAGCTCCGAGAGCCGCCGTGGGAGGCTGGTGTGGAACCGGCAGAAGGCCCCCAGCTCCTGGGCCCGGTCGGCCAGCCCGGGGCTGTGGAGCCACACCCGGAGCGGCCCGTGAACACCGCCACGGGGGCCGGCGGCGATGGCGTCGTGGACGCGGCGTTGCTCGGGATCGAGGGCGTCGAGGGCGAGGTCCGGCACTCGAGGCATGGCTGACCGAGAGGGTACGCCGGATCGACGTCGGGCGGGAAGGCCGACGCCGGTCAGGGACGGGACCGGAGCCGGCCGGTATCCCCGGCGTCGTCCAGGTAGGCCGCGGCCTGGAGCCTGAACAGCTCGGCGTAGAGACCGCCGATCGCGATCAGCTCTCGGTGCGATCCCCGCTCGACGATCTGCCCCTCCCTCATCACGTAGATGCGATCGGCGGTACGGACGCTCGAGAAGCGGTGCGAGATCAGCAGCACCGTGCGGCCCTGGAACAGGGTCCGGATCCGCTCGAACAGCTCCGCCTCGGCCCGGGCGTCGAGCGAGACCGTGGGCTCGTCGAGGACGACCAGGGGGGCGTCGCGGAAGAAGGCGCGGGCCAGGGCCATCCGTTGCCACTGGCCGACGGAGAGGTCCTTGCCCCCCTCGAAGATCGGTCCCAGGAGCGCGTCGTAGCCCTCCGGCCAGGCCCCGATGAAGGCGTCGGCGCCGGCCTGGTGGGCGGCGTCGGCGATGGCCTCGCGGTCGTCGATGCGCTCCACCCGGCCCACGCCGATGTTCTCGCGGGCGCTCAGCCAGTAGCGCACGAAGTCCTGGAAGATGACCGTGATCTGCCGGCGCAGCTGCTCCGGGTCGACCTCACCGACTCGACCCCGTCCCAAAGCACCGCGCCTGCGTCGGGCCGGTAGAGGCCGCAGATGACCCTGGCCAGGGTGGTCTTGCCGGAGCCGTTCTCGCCCACCAGCGCCACCACCTCCCCCCCGCAGCTCCAGCGAGACGCCGCGGAGGGCGTGGGGACGGCGCGAAGCCTCGTCCGCGGCCCCGTCCGGGCGCCCGAAGATCACGGTCGCGAGCAGGCCCACGGCCCGGGCGGGCCAGCGGCCGGGGGCGGGGCGGCCCCCGTCCGGGGACGGAGCGGGCGACGGGTGGGTGAAGTGCACGTCCCTGACCTCGATCCCCTCGAAGCCGCGGGGGGCGGGCGCCCGCGGGCGGGCGGCCTCCAGGGCGGGCAGGAGGCCGGTGAAGGCCTCCAGGTCCTCGATCAGGAGCGCGGACTCGTACAGCTGCCCCCCGCCAGGGCGATCCCCTGGAGCTGGCCTCCCAGCTGGAACCCGGCCACGCCCGCCGCCCCGGCGGCGGCCAGGCCCAGGTGGCCAGTGGTGATCAGCCAGATCAGGACGCCGATCATGAGCCCACCGGCCACGGCGTTGCCGGCCGAGCCCAGGAGCGCCAGCCCGGCCCGGCGACGCAGGTGCCGGCGCAGGGGGCGAGGCGCTCCTCGGTGAGCTGCTCGTAGAGGTCGCGGAGGTAGCCGCCCAGCCCGAAGGCCCGGACCTCGCCGGCCGCCTGGCGGGAGGTCAGCAGGCCGAGCACGTAGCCGCGACGCCGGTCGTTGGGCGTCATCTCGACCAGGAACTCGTAGACGGCGCGCGCGATCCGGACCGTGGCCAGCCAGAGGGGGACGAGGCCGAGCAGGGCCACGGCCAGGAGCGGTGGGGAGAGGACGAACAGGGCCGCCACCACCCCCGCCAGCCCGAACAGGCCCCGGCTCAGGGTGAGCACGGCCGTCGTCACCTGCAGCGGCCGCACCATGGCCGTCTGCTGGGCCCGCTGCAGGCGATCGTGGAAGGCCGGGGAGTCGAAGTCGGCCAGCCCGACCGCGGTCGCCACCTCGGTCACCGGGCGAAAGACGTGTCGCTGGACCAGCTCCGTGAGCAGCTGCTGCTGGAGACCGGCCCAGGTGCCGGCCAGACCGCCCACCGCCTGCAGCCCGACCAGCAGCCCCAGCTGCTCGACGGCGGCCAGGTAGTCGTGGTGGAGCGATCCCGCGAGCAGGGCGGTCAGAGGTCGCGGACCACCAGCAGCTGCAGGGCCGTGGTCGCCCCTGGACGGGCTGGAGGAGGGTGTTGGCGACGAAGGCGCGGGGCGCGCCCGCGCCACCATGCGGAAGGCGCCGAGGGCGAGGCCGGGCAGCCGCCGCCAGCTCCGGCCCGGGGTCGGTGTGGTCGGCACCGGCAGGATCATGGGCCGGGACCGCCGGGCCGGTCCCCGTGGTTCCCCGGTGGGTCAGAGCTCGATCGACATCCCATCCCGGGCCGCCCTGACCTCCACTCCGGTGCGCTGGCTGAGCTGGTCGGCGACCTCCTGGGGGTGGGCCTGCCAGACCGCGGTGCCGAAATGGGTGATGACCGCCAGCCGGGGCCGGGCCTGGGCGATGATGCGTTCGGCGTCGTCCAGGCCGAGGTGGGGCAGCTCGGGCCGGCTGCGGGCGAGCACGGTGTGGATCAGCATCACCTCGGCCCGGTGGTCCTCGGCGATGCCCTCGTAGTACTTGGAGTCGGTCACCCAGCCCAGGGCAGGGCGGTCCCGGCCGCCGGCCCCGAAGAGGAAGCCGTACGTCTCCACGCCGTGGACGTGCCGGCGGGTGGTGGTGAAGTCGAGGTCGCCCAGCTGGTACCGGGTCTGGGGCTGGAGGCGGACCAGGCAGCGGGGGAAGTGGCGAAGGTAGCGCAGGACCACGGGATCGTCGTCGAGGGCGTCGCCGGGGCAGAAGAGCGTGCCCCGGGGATGGAACCCGCCCTCGGTCATGCCCTCGATCATGACGTTCACGTCCCCGCAGTGGTCGAGGTGCCGGTGGCTGAGCAGGATGCCGTCCAGCCGGGAGAGGTCGATCTGCCGTCGGGCGTATTGGACGACCGCGCCCGGACCGGGGTCCATGGCCAGGCGGGTCTCGCCTTCCTGCAGGTAGAGCCCGCCCGAGGCGGCGATCTGCTTCATGACCATGAAGCGAGCCCCCGCGGTGCCCATGAAGGTCAGCCTCATACGACGCCGGCGGTGACCCCCCGACCGCTCTGGACGAAGACCACCGGAGCCATTGTAGGGGGGCGAGCCGCCTCATCCTCCACCTCCCGAGTCCCAGTGGACCGGCCCGATCGGTGCTCCGAGCGGCGGAGGCGCATCCATCGTAAGCTTCGAGCGTCGATGCGTCGCTGCCCCTACCTGGAACAGCTGTACAAGGAGCGCCGCGGTCCCTTCCGCGTGTACCACTTCGACTGCCACGTGGACCACCGCTCGAAGCACCGGATCGCGCTGCGCGAGTCGCCGCCCATCTGCGTCCGACACTTCGAGGACTGCCATCTCTACCAGGAGGAGCGGCAGCGCGAGGACGGTATCATCCGGCGGTACACCAGCTGATCCCGGCGTGCGACTCTTCGTCTCCGCCGACATCGAGGGCGTCGCGGGCGTGGCCCGGCCCGAGCAGACTCGGGCGGGCGGTCCCGAGCACGAGGCGGCCTGCCGCCTGATGGTGGGCGAGGTCAACGCCGCCGTCGAGGGCGCGCTGGCGGCGGGCGTCCAGGAGGTGGTGGTGGTGGACGCCCACGGCGACGGGCTCAACCTGCCGCCCGACGCCCTCCATTCCCGGGCCGAGCTGCTGAACGGCCGCTCCTTCCGTCTCGGCTTCGCCCCCGGCATCGCGCCGGCCTTCGACGCTGCCTTCTTCCTCGGCTACCCGGCCTCGCCGGGCTCGATGGAGGCCGTGCTCTCCGCCATCTCCGCGCCCGAGCAGGTGCTGCGGGGCGTGCGCATCAACGGCGAGTCGCAGTCGAGGGGGAGCCTCGACGGCTACCTCTGCGGCTACTA
>DASRBU010000343.1:0-8348 GCA_035653475.1 Candidatus Dormiibacterota bacterium
GCCGCCTCCACCGACTCCGCCACCACCACCGCCAGGTCGCGCTCGACGGCCGGGAAGCGAGGCAACGGGCGCGCCCGCCGGCGGGGATCGACGGCCAGCACCGGCTCCAGGTCGACCTCGAGGGCGACCGCGCGTCCCCCCAGGTCGAAGCAGGCCAGGGTGTCCGGATGCAGCTCGCCGAGCACCCCCAGCGGCCGCCCACAGAGCAGGACGCGGGAGCAGCGTCCCGGATGGTAGCCCACGGCCCGGGCGCGCTCGTAGTCGACCCGCACCGGCGCGATGGCGTCCAGCGCCCGCTCCAGCGCCCCCTTGAGCTCCAGGAAGGCCTCCCGGCCGGCCTCCGGGCCGGAGAAACCGGTGCGCAGTGCCGCCAGTCGCAAGGGCTCCTCCGGCTGCCGCGGAGGGCCGGGCAGGGCCAGGTAGACACGCGCCACCTCGAAGACGGCCACCGCCGCCCGGCCCCGGTTGCGGTTCAGCGCCGCCACCTGGAGCAGCGAGGGGAGGATCGAGGTCCGCATCGTGTCCTGCTCGTCCGAGACCGGGTTGACGACACGCAAGGCGCGCTCGCTCAGACCCAGGCGGCCCAACAGCGCGCCCGAGACCATGGCCGGGGTGACCACCTCGGTGTAGCCGGCCCCCGCCAGAACGTGGCGCAAGGGGTCGATCCGGCGGTCGCGGCTGGGGACGGCCGGGAGCCAGCTCGTCCGCCGTCTGCCTGGCAGCGTGGGCGGCACCCGCTCGTAACCGTAGATGCGGCCGACCTCCTCGACCACGTCGGCGGGCAGGCTCACGTCCAGGCGGAAGACCGGGGGGAGCACGTCCCAGCATCCGTCCTCCCCCACCCTGACCTGGAAGGCGAGCCGTTTCAGGATGTCCTCCATCTCCTGGAGGGGGACGTGGACGCCCAGCAGCGCGTCCACCTGCTCGGGGCGGACGCGCACCCGTACCGGCTCCTGGGGGCGCGGATAGGCGTCGACCCAGTTCACGTGGACGCGGCCGCCCGCCAGCTGCGCCAGCAGCGCGGCCGCCCGCCGCGCCCCGGCTAGGGCCAGCTCCGGCGACAGCCCTTTCTCGAACCGGCTCGAGGCCTCGGTCCGGAGTCGCAACGCCCGGCTGGTGGCGCGGACGCCGACCCCGTCGAAGTTGGCGGCCTCGAGGAGGATGTCGGTGGTGCCCTCGGCCACCCCGCTCTCCTCGCCCCCGATCACGCCGGCGATGGCGAGCGCTCGCTCGGCGTCCGCGATCACCAGCACCTCCGGGGAGAGCCGACGGGTCTCACCGTCCAGGCAGTGCAGCGTCTCCCCGGGGCGGGCACGGCGCACCACGATGCGGCGGCCGGCGATCCTGGCCAGGTCGAAGGCGTGGAGGGGCTGGCCGTACTCGAGCGCGACGTAGTTGGTCACGTCGACCACGTTGTTGATCGGCCGCACCCCGGCCGCGTACAGGCGGCGCCGGAGCCAGCGCGGTGACGGTCCCACCCGCACCCCGCTGATGGGGGCCCCGATGTACCGCCGGCAGAGGTCCGGGGCCTCGATCTCGACCGCGATCAGCTCGGTGCCGGGCGGCTCCACCCCCCCGGTGAAGGGCGGCATGAAGGGACGCTCCAGCTCGCGCCCGAGGGCCGCTGCCAGCTCCCTGGCCAGGCCGAGGTGGCCAAGGCAGTCGGGCCGGTTGGGGGTCACCTCGACCTCGAGCCAGGCATCGGCCGGCACCACCTCCCGCAGCGGCTGCCCGGGGCGACCCTGGTCGAGCACCATGATCGCGCTGTGGTCGTCGCTGATGAGCAGCTCGTCCTCGGCACAGAGCATGCCCTGGGCGGGCACCCCCGCGATCTTGCCGTCGCGCACCAGCGTGCCGCCCGGCACCTGGGTCCCGGGCAAGGCCACGGCCACCAGGCTCCCGGGGGCGGCGTTGGAGGCTCCCGCGACCACGGTGCGCACGTGGTCCCCGAGGTCGACCCGATGGACCCAGAGCGGGGTACGCGAGGAGGGGTGGGGCGCCTGCTCGAGCACCCGCCCGACCAGGATGCCCGAGAAGTCGATCGGCCTCACCTCCTCCACGCTGAAGCCGGCCAGGGTGAGCGCCTCGGCCACCTGACCCGGGCTCAGGTCGTGGATCCCGGCCAGATCGCACAGCCACTCGAAGGAGATCCGCATCAGACCGTCTCCGGCCGGCCCGCGGCCGATGCCCGAAGCGGTCGGGTCCGCGACAGTGGGGCGGTCATGGTTCAGAGCTGCTCCAGGAAACGGAGGTCGTTCTCGTAGAACAGGCGCAGGTCGTCGACGTCGTGGCGCAGCATGGCGATGCGCTCGATCCCGAAGCCCCAGGCGAAGCCCGTGTAACGCTCCGGGTCGATGCCACCGTTGCGGAGCACGTTGGGATGGACCATCCCGCACCCCCCCACCTCCAGCCAGCCGTCGCCGCCGCAGGCCCGGCAGCCGGCGCCGGCGCAGACGCCGCAGGACAGGTCGAACTCGAAGCTCGGCTCGGTGTAGGGGAAGAAGCTGGGACGGATGCGGATGCGGCGCTCGGCCCCCCACAGGGACTGGGCGAAGTACAGGATGGTGCCCTTGAGGTCGCCCACCGTCAGCCCTTCGTCGACCGCCAGCGCCTCCACCTGCATGAACTGGGCCAGGTGGCTGGCGTCGGTGGCGTCGCGCCGGTAGGTCCGGCCGGGCACGATGACGAAGATGGGCGGCTGCCGCAGCCGCTCCATGGCCCGGATCTGCATGGGCGAGGTGTGGGTGCGCAGGAGCAGGTCCTCGCTCTCGGTGAAGAAGAAGGTGTCCTGCATGTCGCGGGCGGCGTGACCCCGAGGAAGGTTGAGCGCCTCGAAGTTGTACCAGTCGGTCTCGACCTCCGGCCCGTCCTCGACGTGGTAGCCCATGCGCTCCATCACCGTCTCGACCTCGCGCTGGACCCTGGTCAGCACGTGCAGACGCCCCACCGCCGGGGGTCGACCGGGGAAGGTCACGTCGATGGCCTCGCTCTGGCCCAGGCCGGCGAGCCGGGCTCGCCGCAGGTCCTCGGCCCGGGCCGCCAGCGCCCCGTCGATGGCCGACCTGGCCCGGTTGAAGGCGCGGCCCGCCAGCGGTCGTTCTGCCTCCGGCAGGCCGGCGAACGTCTTCGGGATCCGCATCAGCTCGCTCTTGGAGCCCAGGAACTCCACCCGCAGCCGCTCCAGCGTCTCCTCGTCGGCCGCGGCCGCGATCGCCTCCAGGGCCCGGTCCGCGATCGCCCGGGCCCGCCGCTCGATCTCCTCGACGCCGCTCACGCCGCCACCCTCCGGCAGATCTCGAACAGGACCACGGCCACCGCCGCGGCCACATTCAGCGACTCTACCCCAGGTGCCATGGGGATCGTGAGCGGCTCCAGGCCGGCCCGGCTCAAGCCACGCGCCTCGTTCCCGAAGGCGATCAGGGAGGCGTCGGCCAGGCCGGCCCGGTCCCAGCGCACCCCTCCGCGGGCGGCCGCCCCGTAGCCGCCCAGCCCCTCCAGGTCGTCCCAGCGGCCCCGGGCGACGGTGAGCCGGAACACGTTGCCCGCCGAGGCGCGGACCGCCTTGGGCCCGAAGGGGTCGGCGCCGCCCTCCAGCACCACCAGGGCCGGCGCCCCCGCGGCCGCCGCCGTGCGGCAGATCGCCCCCACGTTGCCGGGGTCCTGCACGGCGTCGAGCACGACCAGGGGCCAGCCGGCGGCCCTCGCTGCCGCCAACGCCCGCTCCACGGGGGCCTGGGTCCGCGGCGCCAGGGCCAGCACCCCCTGTGGGGTGACGGTCTGCCCCAGGGCCCGGAAGGCGCGGGCGCCGAGCCTCACCACCCGTTCCGCCGGTGCCTCGAAGTCCACGTCCTCCCGAAGCACCAGGACCTGCAGCGGGACACCGCAGAGGACCGCCTCCCGCACCACCCTTGGCCCCTCCAGGAGCACGACCTCCGCCTCCTTGCGATGGGCGAGGCGCCGGAGTCGACGGACCAGCTCGTGGTCGGGGCTGAGGATCAGGCGTTCAGAGCTGGCCCTTCGCAACCTCGACCAGCCGGGCGAAGGCACCGGTGTCGCGCACCGCCAGGTCCGCGAGCACCTTGCGGTCGATCTCCACCCCTGCCCGGCGCAGGCCCTGCACGAACCGGTTGTAGGAGAGGCCGGACCGGCGCACGGCCGCGTTGATGCGCACGATCCACAGCCGTCGGAGGTCCCGCTTGCGCTGGCGCCGGTCGCGGAAGGCGTAGGCCTGAGCGTGCAGGAGCGCTTCGTTGGCGGGCTTGAAGAGCAGCCGGCGCGCGCCACGGAGTCCCCTGGTCCGTCGCAGCACGGCTCGGTGCTTGCGGCGGGCGACGACCCCACGCTTGACCCTGGCCACGGCTAGACCCCCAGCCCACGCCGCACGCGCCTGGCGTCCGCCGCCGCCACCAGCTGGGCGGACCGAAACGCCCGCTTGCGCTTGGCCGACTTGTGCTCCAGGAGGTGACTCTTCCAGGCGTGCGCACGAACCAGCTTCCCGGTCCGGGTGACCCGGACGCGGTCACTGAGCCCTTTTCGGGTCTTGATCTTGGGCACTCCGGTCTCCTTGAACTCCTGTGATCGGCTCCTCACCCCTCGGTCGGCCCGGAGCCCGGCTCGGCCGGCCTCCCGCTCGAGTTCGACGAGCCCGAGGCCGGCGCCGGCCGGTGCAGAGGGGCCAGGATCATGAACAGGTTCCTGCCCTCCGTCGCCGGCGGTCGCTCGACCTGGGCGACGTCCCGGGCCGCCTCGGCGACGCGGTCCAGGAGCCGACGCCCGATGTCCTGGTGGACCACCTCGCGACCGCGGAACATGATCGTGACCTTGACCTTCTCGCCTTGCTCCAGGAACTGCTTCACGCCCCGGAACTTGGTCTGGAAATCGTGATCGGCGACCTTGGGGCGGAGCTTCATCTCCTTGAGCTTGATGGTGTTCTGGCGCCGCCGCTGGTCCTTCTCCCGTTTGACGGTCTCGAACTTGTAACGGCCGTAGTCGAGCAACCGGCAGACCGGCGGCACCGCCTGCGGGGCCACCTCGACCAGGTCGAGACCTTTTTCGTTTGCGATCCGCTGCGCCGCCTCGAGGCTCAGAACTCCCAGCTGGTTGTTCTTGTCGTCGATGAGACGCACCTCAGGGGATCGGATCTGCTCGTTGATCCGAAGCTCCTTAAACGGGATGGGACGCTCCCTCGTCAGAACGAACGGATGGCTTCCTGATCTCCTCGCTCAACTCAACACAAAAAACGGACGGCCCTGGCCATCCGCTGACCAATACCACCTGGGACTGCTGGAACCGCCCACCACACGGCCGGGCTCCGCAGCCCATTGCGGTTGCAGATGATACCAGAGCGGCCCTGGCATCACCAAGACGCCGGTCGGCCCCGGCCGTCGGATCACCGCCGCCGCCCCGCGATCTCCGCCAGCAGCCGGGAGCAGAAGTCCTCGAGCCCGACCGTGGTCTGCGCCCCGGCCCGGTCGCGAACCGACACCGTGCCCGCCTCGGCCTCCCGGGCCCCCACCACCAGCACGTAGGGAACCCGGCGCTCGCGGGCGTCGGCGATCTTCCGGCCCATCCGCTCGGGGCGATCGTCCAGCTCCACCCGCACCCGGTCCCGTCGGAGCCGCTCGGTCACACCACGGGCGTAGGGCAGGTTGGCGTCGGTGATCGGGACCACGACCACCTGCACCGGGGCGAGCCAAGTCGGGAAGGCGCCCGCGTACCGCTCGATCAGGTAGGCGATCATCCGCTCCATGGCCCCGAACGCGCCCCGGTGCACCATCACCGGCCGCCGGCGGGAACCGTCCGGGGCCACGTACTCGAGGCCGAAGCGCTCGGGCATCTGGAAGTCCACCTGCACGGTGCTGTTGGTGAACTCCCGGCGCTGGGCGTCCCGAACCTGGAAGTCGATCTTGGGGCCGTAGAAGGCCGCCTCCCCCCGTCCCAGCTCGTACTCCGCGCCCAGGGCCCGGAGGGCGCCCACCAGGGCCGCCTCGGCGTTGGCCCACTCCTCGTCGCTGCCCACGTACTTGCCGGTCCGCTCGGGGTCGCGAACCGAGAGTCGATAGCGATACTCGCTCACCCCCAGGGTCTCCATGAAGTACCGGGCCAGCTCGATCACGCCCACGATCTCCTCGTGCAGCTGCTCCGGGGTGCAGAAGATGTGGGCGTCGTTGAGCGCGAAGGAGCGCACCCGGATCATGCCCATCAGCTCGCCCGACTTCTCCCAGCGGTAGTTGGTGCCGATCTCGGCGATCCGCAGGGGCAGGTCGCGGTAGCTGCGGATCTCCTGCTGGTAGACCAGGATGTGGTGCGGGCAGTTCATGGGGCGGAGCTCCAGCTCCTCGCCGCGCTCGGTCCGCATGGGTGGATACATGCTCTCGCGGTAGCGCTCCCAGTGCCCGCTCTGCCGGTACAGGTCCAGGCGCGCCACCACCGGGGTGACCACGTGCTGGTACCCCCGCGCCAGCTCCTCGTCCACGATCCAGCGTTCCAGCTCGCGCCGGATGGTGGCTCCGTTGGGCAGCCAGATCACGTTCCCGAGCCCGGTGCGCTCGTCCAGGGCGAAGATCTTCAGCTCCCGCCCCAGGCGCTTGTGGTCGCGCTTCTCGGCCTCGGCCAGGGCGTGGAGGTAGTCGTCCAACTCCTCCCGGGTGAACCAGGCGGTGCCGTAGATGCGGGTCAGCTGGCGGTTGCGCTCGTCGCCGAGCCAGTAGGCCCCGGCCACCCGCATCAGCTTGAAGGCACGGATCTCGGCCGTGGAGGCGACGTGCGGGCCGCGGCACAGGTCGAAGAAGCGCCCCGTCCGGTAGCAGCTGACCAGCTCGTCGTCGGAGGCCTTCTGCTCCAACCAGTACAGCTTGTACGGCTGGTCCAGCTCCCGGAAGCGTCGCCTGGCCTCGGCGTGGGAAAGGACCACCCGCTCGAAGGGCTCGCCCCGACCCACGATCTCGGCCATCTTGGCCTCGATCTCGGGCAGGTCGTCCTCGCCCAGGGGCCGGGGCAGATCGAAGTCGTAGTAGAAGCCGTTCTCGACCGGAGGCCCTCCGGCGTAGCGGGTGCCCGGGTAGAGCTCGGTCACCGCCGCCGCGAGCAGATGGGCGGTGGAATGCCGCAGGATGAAGAGCGGGTCGTCCGAGACCTCCGTGTCGTACTCGGCCATGGAGCGTCCAGTATATGGGCGTCGCCGCCGTCCGCCGGAGCGGCTCAGCCCCCCTGATCCCTGAAGATCCAGCGCAGCCGGCCGGCCAGGACCAGCCCGGCCATCACCAGCAGCACGCCCAGGCTGGCGATGACCTTGTGGATGCCCAGCCAGTCGGAGAGGGCGGCCGCCGCCAGCACCGGCAGGGCCGTGACCCCATTGATGACCATGAAGAGCAGGGCGAAGATCCGGCCCCGCACCCCGTCCGAGGTGTGCTCCATGAGGTAGGCGAGCGCAGGGATCATCAGGGCGCCGAACTCCAGGCCCAGCAAGAGGCTGATCGCCACCGCGAAGGCCCGCACCCCCCCGTCGTCCCCCCCGGGGGGCAGGACCAGCGCCGGCACCACGGCCAGCACCACCAGCGTCAACCCCATGGCCGCCAGCCCCCCCACCAGCAGCTGTGCGGGCCCGAGGCGACGGCCGAGCTGGCCGATGGCGGCCGCGCTCATCAGGGCCCCCGCCGTCGCCGGCACCAGGATCACGTAGCTGTCCTGATCCTCGAGCCGGAGCACCTGGCTGACGTAGGCCGGCGCCAGCGTGAACATCATGAACATGACCAGCACGGTCAGGGAGACCTCGGAGAAGGCCAGCATCAGCACCCGCGAACGCCGCACCACGTCGAGCCCCTCGTGCATCTCCACCGCCAGCTGGTGGAAGGGATGGCGGCGGACGGGCTCGGTCCGGCAGGCGGGACGCGGGATGCGGGCCATGGCGATGAGGAGACCGGCCAGCCCGAAGAGGACCACCGCGATCCAGTAGGGGGCGTAGATCTGGGCCCGTGAGGCCACCGGCGCCAGCGCGCCCCCCAGGACCAGGGTCAGAACCATGGTCCCCAGCACCATCGAGTTGGCGGTGATCAGCACCCCACGTGGGATGACGCTGGGGATGGCCGCCGCCTCGGCCGGGCTGAAGAGCTGACCCACGGCGGCGAAGGCGAAGGTGATCAAGAGCAGGTGGGCATAGTCGTGGGCGAGGGCAGGCACGAAGCTGGAGAGCGGGATCAGGGCCACCAGGCCGGCGCGGACGAGGTTGGTGCCGACCATGATCAGCTTGCGGTCGTGACGGTCGGCGAACACCCCGGCCAGGGGGGCGATCACCACCGCCGGCACCGTGTAGGCCAGGAGCGTGATCGCCACCGGTGTGCTGCCCCCGG
>DASRBU010000344.1:0-4574 GCA_035653475.1 Candidatus Dormiibacterota bacterium
GCCTCCCCGACGATGGCCGGCCCGGTGTCGCGGGCCTGCACGATCTCGGTCTCGATCTCGAGCTGGAACTCGGCCGCGACCTGCTCGGCGGCGTCGAGCACGCGCTCGCCCTCCTCGACCTGCGCCTCCACCGGGGCGCTCAGGGGAAGCGAGCGGTTCACCTCCACCACGTGCACGGCGTAGATGGCGGCCTGGTCCTTGCCGTCACGGCGGGAGCGGGCGAGGCGGCAGGCCAGCCGCACCGTCTCCTCGTCCACCGGATGGCCGCCCACGGCGACCAGGATCCGGGGCCCGGTCGCGGTCATCAGTCGGGTTCACGCCCCCGGAGCCGGCGCCAGACCACCCAGGAGCCGAAGGCGATCAGCACGAACGCCATCGCCACCTCGATGCCGCCGCTCACCGGACCGTCGGGTCCGCGGACGGTGAGGTAGACCATGATCCAGAGCCCGAGGGCCAGGCACAGAGCCCCCATGAAGGTGAAAGGGAAGCGCACCGCCGCTCATCCTATCAAGGGCCGAGAGGCCGCCCTCCGGCTGCGCGAGCCGCCGTCCCGGGCGCGGACCCGGCTCGGCCGCCGTCCCCGGTCGTCCATAGAATTGTTCGGATGAGGGTCCTGATCGTGGGGTGCGGTCGGATCGGTGCCCGGCTGGCGCAGGCCTTGGACCGCGAGGGCCACGAGGTCACGGTCATCGATCGCGATCCGGGGGCGTTCGACCGATTCGCCACCCGGGGCGTCTTCGACAAGGACTTCCGCGGCAACTTCGTGGTCGGGGACGGCACCGAGGCGGAGGTGCTGCGCCGGGCGGGGATCGAGGGCGCCGACTGCTTCGTGGCCGTCACCCAGGGTGACAACCGCAACATCATGTCGGCCCAGATCGCCCAGCACATCTTCAAGGTTCCGAAGGTGGTCTGCCGGATCTACGACCCCATCCGGGACGAGGCCTACCGGAAGTTGGGGTTGCGTGTCTTCTGTCCCACAACTGAAGGGGCGGCCAGGGTTCGCAGCATGATCCTGGACGACGGGCGCTAGATGTACGTCATCGTCATCGGTGGAGGCAAGGTTGGGTACTTCCTCTCCCGCGACCTGCTCGAGCGGGGGGAGGAGGTCACCCTGGTGGAGAAGGACCCGGCCCGGGCTCAGTGGTTGGAGAGTCAGCTGGGCAGCATCGTGATGACCGGGGACGGCGACGAGATGGCGTTCCTGCGGACGACCGGGATCGACCGAGCCGACGCCGTGCTGGCCGTCACCGGGGACGACGAGGACAATCTCGTCGCCTTGCAGCTGGCCAAGCGCGAGTTCAACGTGCCGCTGACGATCGCGCGCGTCAACAACCCGGCCAACGTCGAGATCTTCAAGACGCTGGGCGTGGACGAGGCCGTGTCGGCCACGGAGATCCTGCTCAATGCGCTGGAGACCAAGGTCATCCGGGAGGAGATTCGCCCCTGAGGCCACGGGCAAGCGCACCAGGGCACGGGTCCCGAGGCAACCTGAACCCTCGGCCGTCCCACCCTGACGACGCTGTTCACCCCGGCACGGGAGGACTCTCCCGCCCCTCTTGAACGGCAACCCCGGCGCTGACGTGAGGCCCGGCAGCCACTCATGGCCCGGCGCTCACGTCAGCGGGACGGCGGTGCTGGTGTCGCCGGGCGGCTCAGCTGGCCGTGGCTTTGCCGATCTTGTAGATGGTCGTGCCGCAGATCGGGCAGGTGCCCTTGGTCGCCGGCTTCCCGTTCTTCATCGTGATCTGGGTCGGGTTCTTCATCTCGACCTTCTTCTTGTCCTTGAGGCAATACCCTTCCACGTCAATTACCTCTCTCTCGAGCTGTCAAGTTTTCCGTGAGCGCAGCCGAACGCGGCGTATTGTATCGGTCCACCTTGCCCAATTCAACCACGTCTCGGTCGAGGGCTTGCAACCGGGTGCTAGACTGAGGTCTCGACCCAGGCTACGAAACGGTGCCCGGAGTCGACATCCGCGGTGCCTCGGAGCGCACACACCGGGCCCGCCGGCCCCACGCTGGGGCGACCCCGGAGGGCTGGCTGAGGTCGATCGTACCCGGAGCCGTGCCGTGGATGGGACCTGGAGTCGTCGCCCGCGGGGGCAGGCAGCGGTCGACGCCGAGGATGAGTCCGGCCTGCCAGCAACGGAGAACGCCTTGCTGTTCCTGACCGAGATCCTGGGAGCCGAGGTGATCGACGTGCTCCAGCGCCGGGCGGGGACGGTGCGTGATCTCACGGCCCAGGTTCAGGAGCCGTACCCGGTGGTCACCGGGCTGGTCGTCTCCCGCCGCCGACAGCAGGTCATTCCCTGGTCGGCGGTGCGGACCTTCGCTGCCGCCACCCGGGAGGTGGTGCTGCGCGTGGGCAGAGACGAGGTGCGTCCTCGGGCCGCCGATCAGCGCGACATCTGGCTGGGGCGGGACGTGCTCGACAAGCAGGTGGTGGACACCGACGGTCGCCGGGTGGTGCGGGTGAACGACCTCCAGCTGGTCGCGAGCGGGGGAGACCTGCTCCTGGTGGGCGCCGACATCGGCGTTCGCGGTCTGCTGCGCCGTCTGGGGATCGAGGGTGCGGCCAAGTGGGCTGCCCGCCTCTTCCACCGAGACCTGCCCATGGCCCTCGTCTCCTGGGAGACCGTGGGGCCCCTCGCCCCCTCCGGGGACGCCCAGGCGGCCCCGGGCGAGGATGCGGTCCGGCTGCGGGTCTCCGCCGGTCGCATCGCCAGGCTGCACCCGGCCGACATCGCCGACATCGTCGAGAGCCTGGGTGCGCGGGAACGGCAGACCGTGTTCGCCGCCCTCAGCGGCGAGGTGGCGGCCGACACCCTGGAGGAGATGGAGCTGGCGGATCAGGTCTCGGTGATCGAGCACATGGAGCTGAGGCGGGCCGGCCAGATCTTGGCTCGGATGCCCCCCGACGGCGTGGCCGACATCCTGGGCGAGTTGCCGCGCGAACGGGCCGACCGGCTCCTGAGCCTGATGCGGAAGGACGAGGCGGCCGAGATCCGAGAGCTGCTCGGGTACCGGGAGAACACCGCCGGCGGGCTGATGACGACGCAGTTCGTCGGCCTCCCCGAGCAGCTCACCGCCCAGCAGTGCATCGAGGAGCTGCGGCGGCTGGAGCCGGAGGCCGAATCCGTGTACTACGTCTTCGTCACCGACGCCGGCGGGCACCTGAAAGGCGTGCTCTCCCTCCGCGACCTGATCGTGGCCCAGCCCGATCGCCCCATCCGGGACCTCATGATCCGCGACGTGATCGCGGTGCGGGCGGAGGACAGCGCCGAGGAGGTGGCGGCGGTCCTCTCCAAGTACAACCTGCTGGCCGTGCCGGTGGTCGACGACGACCTCCGCATCCAGGGGCTGGTCACCGTCGACGACGTGCTGGACGCGGTCCTGCCCGCCTCGGTGAAGCGGAAGCTGCCCCGAACCGTGTGAGGGGACCGACCTCCGGTCACGGGAGACGCAGCCGGCCGCCCTCCGCCACGACCAGGCCCTCCGCGATCAGCGCGCGCGCCACCGCCTCGGCCCGGTCAGGGTCGTCGGGCCATCCCGTCGCCGTCGGCACCTCCTCCCAGGCCAGCGACCGCTCCCTGAGCACGGCGACCAGCCGGCCCCGGCCCTGGCGGTCGGAGCCGTGGAAGCGGGTCTGAGGGCGGCGCCGCGGCCAGGGGTCGGGCGGCTCGCGGCCGGAGCGGTGCCAGGCGCAGGCGCCGGCCAGGGGGCAGGCGTGGCAGCGGGGCCGCGGGCGGCAGACCAAGGCCCCGAGGTCGAGCACCCCCTGGTTCCACGCCCAGCCCAGTCCCCTGGGCACCAGCGCATCCGCCGCCTCCTGGGTCACGGCCGCGCCCAGGGCCCGGGAGAGGACGCGCCTGGCGTTGGCGTCGAGAACGGCCACGTCCCGCTCGAAGGCGAAGGCGAGCACGGCCCGGGCGGTGTACGGTCCAAGCCCGGGGAGCGCGCTGAGGCCGGCCAGGGTGTCGGGGAAGCCGCCGCCGTCGACCACGGCCCGTGCGGCGCGATGGAGGGAGAGAGCGCGGCGGTTGTAGCCCAGGCCGGCCCAGAGCCGGACGACCTCGGCGAGCGGAGCCGCGGCGCAGGCGGCCGGGGTCGGGAAGCGGCCCAGGAAGGCCTCGTACCTGGGGATCACCCGGACCACCTGGGTCTGCTGCAGCATGACCTCGGAGACGAGGACCGCCCAGGGATCGCGGGTGCGCCGCCAGGGCAGGTCACGGCGGGCCCGCTCCGCCCAGCCCAGCAACGCCGACTGGAGCGCGCTCACGGTCGACCAAGGGTAGCCCGCCGGGGCGCCGGGTGCTGGGGGCGCCCCTCAGCCGTCGCCGAGGACGGCCGGCAGTGGCGGTCCGGGCCCAGCCTCCGGTCCGTCGAGGGCCCGCACGCCCAGGGCTGAGATGGCGAGGGCGGCGAGTTCCGAGCCGACCTCGAGCGCCTGGCGCAGGTGGCCGGGCCCTCCGCCGTGTCGCATCCAGTGGGCCAGCATCCCGGCCGCCAGCGCGTCGCCGGCGCCGGTGGTGTCCTCGACCCGGCGGGCCCGGGTGGGCACGTGGACCACCGCCCCC
>DASRBU010000345.1:0-4613 GCA_035653475.1 Candidatus Dormiibacterota bacterium
CAGGGCGGGTGTTGCGCGATCTCGAAGCTGCCCGCCGTGAGGTCCATGACGATCGAGTAGACGGAGCAGACGCGCTCCAGCTCGGGGTCGCGCTCGTCCACGTGGCGGCAGATGCCGTTCGGGTAGCTGTAGTGGTCTCGGAAGACGGCCTTCAGGTCGTCGGTGGTCACCGTGCGGGCGTCCAGCCGGGGCTGCAGCAGGTGCCGGGCCCGCGCCGGCCGCAGCAGGGTCAGGGCGGAGACGCCCTTGCGCAGGTCCCGGACCGGCAGGCCGGACAGGAAGTGGTTGGAGTGGGCGATCAGGCCGTCCTCCGGGAGCACGTACCCGAAGTCGCTCGGGCACACCTCGAGGTCGATGGCCTCGCCGCCGGCGTCGGCGATCAGGAGGTTCCCCGAGCTGATCCTGGGATGGGCGGTCACCGCCCGCAGCGCGTCGGCCATGGTCCTGGACTGGAGCACCCCGCGGAGCAGGAGGTGGTAGGGCACCCCGTCCCCGCCCCGGTCCTCCGAGCTGACGAGCAGGTTGGCGCAGACCCCGAGCCCGGCCGAGTTGAGGCCGCTCTTGGCCAGCATCCCGGCCTCGGTGAGGGTCAGCACCGCGAAGCCCTCCTCGTCCCGGGTGAGGAGCAGGAAGGTGAGCTCGCGCTGCTCGGGGTGCCAGTCCCAGTTCTGGCCCAGCAGCACGTGCCCATCCACCGTGTGCGAGGGGAGCACGGCCAGCGAGGTGCAGTCGTCAGCGGGTGCGCGCCCTCGGGCGGCGGCGCCGTAGAGCAGCTCGGTGCGGGCGTTGAGCGCGAAGATCTGCTCGGGCTCCTGGCCGGCCCCCTCGGCGAGCGCCACCAGCATGGTCTCGAGGTCCGGGTCGTAGGCCCGGGCGACCGCCCGGTACCTGGCCCCCCAGGAGCGGACCTCTCCGTCGCTGAGCCCGGCCACCTCCCGGAACCGGCGACGGTAGTCCTGCAGGTTGCGGTCGATGAGGGCCGCCATCTGGCGCCCGTACTCGTGGCCCATCTCCTGGTAGGAGCCGCTCAGGCTGAGCAAGGGCATCGCGGTCACCATCCGTGCACCTCCTCACGCATCCAACCGTACGGCCACATGAGGCCCGGCGCGGAGGTCCATCGAGGCCGGTGTCCGGGACGTCCCCGGCCGCGCCCGCCCCCTCCCGGCAGAAGGCCTCGACCATGGCCCCCTCGATCCCGGGGTTGCCCGGGCACGATCGCCACCCGGCTCGGAGACGTCCGACCACGCCTCAGGCCTTCACCGGGGCGAATCGGTAGGTCCCGTAGCGACGGCCGCCCCGGAACTGCTCGGCCACGTGGTCCAGGCGGTCGAACGCCACCCCGAGGTCCTGGAGCTGGTCGAGGAAGCGCTCGAGCCCAAGCAGGCGGTGCCCACGCCCGATCACCTGCGGGTGGAAGGTGAGCACGCAGACCCCGTCGTCGAAGTCCCGGAGCATGTAGCGGACGTCGTCGAGCCAGTTGCCGAAAACGACGGCGGGGCTGCGCAGGCCGGGCATGACGAAGCCGGAGCTGCGGTAGTACTCGAAGGCCGGGTAGTCGTCGAGCGACCAGCTGACGGGGATCTCGACCAGGTCGGTCTCCTCCCCGAGCCGGGCGGCCCGATCTGTCGGCACCTCGTCCCCGGTCCGGCAGTAGAAGGGCGTGTAGTCGGTGGACATGAGGCTGGAGTCGTAGCGAACGCCCAGCTCGAGCAGGATGGGGACGGTGTGCGGGCTCAGGTCCCAGCTCGGCGTCCGGTTGCCCCGGGGCGGCCGGCCCACGAGCTCGGACAGGATCTCGTGGCTGCGCCAAAACACGTCCCGCTCCTGCTCGGGAGTGAGGTCGGAGACGGTCTCGTGGACGTAGCCGTGGAGGCCGACCTCGTGTCCCGCCTCCACGATTCGGCGGCAGGCGTCGGGGTAGGTCTCGACCGTGTGCCCGGGGATGAAGAACGTGGCCGGCAGGTCCCGCCGCTCCAGGAGGTGCAGCAACCGAGGGATGGCGTGGACCCCGAATTCGCCCCGCGAGAGCGGCCCCGGAGACCTGAGCCCGCGCGCGATCCAGAGCGACATGGCGTCGAAGTCGAAGGTGAGACAGACGGTCCCGCCCATGCTCACGGCCTCCTACCGGATGGGTCGCCGCAACCCTGGTTCGGTGGCGACCAGGATCGCGAGGAGCGTGCGCCCCCGCCGGCGATCATCGTCGCCCCGGCAGACCTCCGCCAGCCTCCTCCCTGGGCGATCCTGGTCAGCTCACTGCCCGTGGTCCTGATCCCACCCAGCACGATGATCAGTCCCGACAGGAAGACGATACCCGCCGGACGGCACCCAGCCCGACCTCACCGGGTCACCGCTGACCGGCCACATCCGCCTGCGTCGCGGCGAAGTGGTCCGCGATCTCCCTCCCCGTCGCCAGCCAGACGCCGTCGTGCCCGCAGACGTACTCCAGGGCTGCGTCCAGGGCGCCGATCCGGTGGGGTACCCCGATCAGGTAGGGGTGGAGCGCGATCGCCATCACCCGTCCCGACTCCTCGCCCTCCCGGTAGAGGACGTCGAACTGCCGGCAGATCATCTCCTGGAACTCGCCGGCTGACCGGTGGTGACGCTCGAAGGCCGGCTTGTCGTTCAGCTCCACGCTGTAGGGGATGGAGAGGAGGGTCCGGCCGTCCTCCAGCGTCATCGCATAGGGCTGATCGTCGTTCGTCCAGTCGCAGACGTAGCGGCACCCCTCGTCGGCCAGGTAGCCCAGCGTCCGGGGCGTCTCCTGCAGCCCCGAGCTGAGCCAGCCCCGAGGCCGTTCGCCCGTCGCCCGCTCGATGGTCGCCATCACCTCGGCGATCAGCCGCCGTTCCTCCTCGGGCTCCAGCTCGGTGAGCCGCTGGGCGTTGGTGCGGTTGTGGCCCATGAACTCCCAGCCCCGCGCTCGACCCTCCTCGACGATCTCGGGGTGATGGATGCAGAGGTCGCTGTTGAGGGCCACCGTCGCTCGAACCCGGTACCGGTCGAGCACCTGCATGAGCCGGAACACCCCGACCCGGTTGCCGTAGTCGCGCACCGACCACTGCATCACGTCGGGCAGGCGCTCCAGGGGGAAGAACTCCAGGTTGGGGATCACCCACACCGCCAGCCTCGCGTCGCCAGGCCATCGCAGCCGGGGCCGCCCGACGATCGGCGAGTAGGGAAAGGGGCCGTACGACCTCCTCACCTCCCCCTCCCTCGCCTCGCCAACGCCTCCAGGTGCTCGACCACCTCTTCCAGGACCATGACGTCCGCGTACTTGTGGTGGAGGTCGAAGAGGTTCACCTGGTGGGAGAGCAGGCTGCGGTCGAAGCAGCATTCCTCCACGACCACGACGTGATAGCCGTGCGAGTGGGCGTCGACCGCCGTCGCCCGGACGCAACCCGAGGTCGTCTCCCCGCAGACGATGACGCTGTCCACCCGCAGCTCGGTCAGATGGCTCGACAGGGGCGTCCCGAAGAAGGCGCTGGCCCGCGACTTGTGGATGACCACGTCGCCCGGCCGGGGCGAGAACTCGTCCCGGATCCGGTACAGGGAGGCATCCACCGGGGTCGCCCGTCGCCTCGTCGTCCGCAGCCGCTCCGGGGCGCCGTGCGGCGCGGTGTCTCGGGTCGAGTAGAAGATGGGGACTCCGGCGGCGCGGGCGGCATCGAGCAGCCGTCGGGTGGGCTCGATCGCGGCCCAGGCGTGCTCCCCGCACGAGCTCGGGTAGTCCGCCACCAGCTCCCGCACCGATCTGGCGCCGCCCTGGTAGGCCAGCTCGTAGAGATCGACCGCGAGCAACGCCGGCCGCTCGCCGACGAAGACCTGGCGCCGGTAGGGGGCGTAGATCTCGAGCACCTCCGGTGGCACCACCCCCCTCCAGCAGTGATCCTCGAAGTCCCGGAGCGACCGGTCGTGCGGCTTCGGGCGGTCGGAGGCGACCCCCCGGTCGCGGGTCACCACGGCCGGGCTCGCACGGGCAGGCACATGCGTCCCACGTGGTCCATCTCCACCTCCACCGTGTTCCCGGGCACGATTGGTCCCACCCCGGACGGGCTACCGGTCGTGTAGAGGTCGCCGGGCTGGAGCGGGAGCACGTGGCTCGCGATCTCGATCAGCTCCGGCACGCCCACGATGAGGTCGCGGGTGCTGGCCTCCTGCCGCAGCTCGCCGTCGACCCAGAGCCGGAGACCCACCTGGCCGGGATCGGGGACCTCGTCCGCGGTCACCAGCGCCGGCCCCACCGGGGTGAAGGTGGCGAACGACTTCCGCATGCTGCGCTCCTCGTTGCGGTCGACGCTCCTGCGCATGGTGATGTCGAGCAGGCAGGTGTAGCCGAACACGTGGTCGAGCGCCTGCGCCGCCTTGACCGCCCGCGCCTCCCGGCCCACGACCAGCGCCAGCTCGCACTCGTGGTCGAAACGGCGGCCGGGCAGCGGCGGCAGCTCGATGGCGTCGCCCGCCCCGCAGATCGACCCCGGCGCCTCGAGGAAGAACCCCAGCTCCCGAGGGGTCTCCGGGGGCCCCGTCCCCACCGCCCCGGATCTCATCTCGTCGATGTGCCGGGCGTTGTTCGAGGGTGCGGCCAGCAGGTGCATCGGCACCGGCACCGGCGC
>DASRBU010000346.1:0-3596 GCA_035653475.1 Candidatus Dormiibacterota bacterium
GAGGACGAGCTCACCAGATATCTCCACTTGTATCTCTTCCAGGTACTTCCTCGTAGCCGCCTGGAAGCTCCCTGCCAGGCAGGTCACCCCGTCAGCCTGTCACAGCTACCCACAGAACAATTGATATCTTAATCGTCGAGATAACTGCCTGTCACGGTCATGTTCGGGCCGCCTCGGAGCGGCAGGCGGGCACGGGATTCCACCGGCCGGGCGCGACCGGCTAACGTAACCTCACCATGCGACGCGCGCTGAGGCGCAACCTCCCCGTCCTCGCCCTGCTCCTGCTGGCCATCGTCGCCATCCGGTACTTCGAGGAGCATCGCCTGACCCTGCGGGTGAGCCAGCACCAGTCCATCGCCTACGGCTTGGCCCTCTTCGGGGGCGGTCTCACCCTCTTCGGCCTGCTCCAGCTCCTCTGGCAGGCCGGCCGCGACCGCGGCGCCATCCGCACCACGGGCACGGTCGTGGAGTACGAGCTGGTGGGCTCGCGGCCCCATCCCGTCATCCGCTTCGAGACGGCAGCGGGACGGACGGTCACCTTCCGGTCACCCGGCGGCGCCGACCCGCTCTCCTGCCCGGTCGGCACCCGGGTCCCGGTGACCTACGCTCCCGAGGAGCCGGAGCAAGCCCTGGTCTACCGGCCCGGTGCCTCCTGGATCGTCCCGGCGACGGCGCTGGTGCTGGGCCTGGGGCTCCTGTCGGGGCTGGTCGTCGCGCTCTTCGGGCTCTGATCCCCCGGGAACCGAACGCCGAGGGCCAGGCATGCGTCTACCATGACGTGACCTGTCGGCGTACTCGATCGAGCACCGGGAGCGGAGGGGAGAGATGAGCGAGGGGGAGCAGCTGCCGCTGGGCTGGGGTGACCGCACCGTGCCCCTCCACACCACGGTCTCCTTCTACTACACGAACCAGGAGACCCTGAGCCGGGCCCTGGCCTTCCTCCGGGCCGGCCTCGACGAGCCGGGGACGTTCTGCGTGGCCGCGGCCGGCCCGGGCTACGATCAAAGGCTCCTGGAGCAACTCCAGAGCAGCTATGAGGGGGAGCTGCGATCGATGCTGGAGGTCGGCAAGCTCGACGTGGTCACCGACCTGTCCTCCTTCGAGGCGGTGGCCACCGCCATGGTGGAGCGGATGGACGGCGCCCTGGCCCGGGGGTTCGAGCGCATCCGCGCCCTCGGGCTGGTCGCCTGGGGTCAGCCGGACTGGCTAGACCTGGCCGCCCTCAAGCGCTGCGAGGAGGCCGCCCACATGGTCGCGGCCCAGTACCCGGCCCTGATCGTGTGCGTGTACAACGTCCCCCAGCTGGTGGGAGAGGCGATGCTGGAGGCCGGGGACGATCCCGCGATCTTCTTCGGCCAGCGGGCGGTCATCGAGCCACCGCCCGGTCCCTGAGGCCGTCCCGACGCCGGGGCTCGATCAGGCGGGCCGGCGCAGCGCGATGCCCGGGCCCTCGGCGGTGTCGTCGCGATCCAGGATGGTCCCCTGCAGGGCCCGGCTCACGCGGGGCGAGACGTGCAGGAGGTCCATCTCCCGATCGGTGAGAACGTCGTCGTCGTCGCGGGGCAGGCCGAAGACGAACCGGAACCGCTGGCCCACCAGCTCCAGACGCAGCACGCGGTCCTTCGGGCGCTCGAGCGATCGCAGCAGGTCCCGAGCTCCCTCTGTCATGTCCATGGACCGATCCATCCCACCCAATTATCACGAGCCATGATATCCGTGGCCGCGGGGACATGTTACCCCTGATGGTGGCATTGGGCCTCGGCGCATCCGGCGCCCGGCCCCTCTCCGCCCCCTTCAAGGGCGCCTCCGCCCCGGGGGCGACCGCGCTCATCCCCGACCGCGCGCCCACCGCAACAGGTTGCGGAACTCCTGACCCATCCGGCGCAGGAAGGGGCCGCCCCAGAGCCCGATCGAGAGCAGGCCGCCGAACACCGCCGCGGCGTCCACGCTCTTGCGGCCCTGCTCGGCCCAGTACTCGTCCCGGAGATCCAGCCAGAGCGCGAACTCGTCCAGGGTGAGGGCGGAGGCCAGGCCGTAGGCCGCGGCCGTGGCCCGCGAGGCCGGGCGCTGCCGCCGAGGATCGACGCCCACCAGGTAGAGCCACAGATAGCCGGTCCCGAGCAGGCCGCCGATGCCGAAGACCAGGTGATGGAGGTGACGGCCGCCGACGACCAGATTGCGAAACGGACCCACCTCCGCCCGGATGGCGTGGGTGACCGCGCGGGCGCCCGCGAACCCGGCGAAGAAGGCGACCGCGCCGATGAACATCCGCTCCCGCCGGGGGCTTCCGGAGAAGGAGGTGCGATAGGCCCGGCGGGGAGAGAAGGGACGGCCCGACGGATCACCTGCCCGCGGGCCTCCGCCGTCCCCCGAGGGCGAGACCGCCCCGTCCGCGTGCCCGAGACGCGCCCGAATCCGTCCCTTGCGGTCGCCGAAAGACCCACTCCTCACCGGACCATTGTCGGGGAGAGGGGGGATCGAACTCCAGCCGGACGATCGCCCGGGGCCAGAGGCGGGGCCCCAACCCCCGCCGCCCGCTCGACCGGCGGCGCGTTTCACGCCGCCGAGGTCGAGCAACCATACTCGGCGGAGGTGACGAGGACGTCACACGATGTGATGTCGACTCTAGTTGACGCCCCGCAAAAACGTCAGCAACAGCCGACACCCCCTCAGGGGGAGCCCACCGCCAGCGAGCCCCGCAGCACGCCCAGGGCCCGCCCCACGCAGTCGTGGCAGGCGGGATCGTAGAGCCAGTAGAGGGTCCCGGCCGCGACCGCGGCCGTCACCGCGTGCTCGACCCAGCTCCCGGTGCGGAAGGCCAGAGCGCCCAGTAGCACCACCCGGCTCCGAGAGAAGGGCCAGAGCAGGGGGATGCCCTCCTCCGTCAGCCCGTCGGCGAGGAGATGCGAGAGGCTCCCCGCCGTCACCTCGATCGCGAACAGAGGACGCCCCGGCGCACCTCCCAGCGCCCAGGCCTCGACCCCGTAGGCCCCGAGCCCCAGGGCCAGGCACCAGACCAGGGAGTGGGTGAGGCCGCGATGACCGGGCGTGAGCCGGTGCCACCAGCGCGGCAGCCGTCGTCCCACCAGGGAGCCCGGGGTGTCGATATCGGGCGCCAGCCCCGCCACCCCGCCCACCAGCGCCCCGGCGAGCAGATCGCCGTGGAGGCCACTGGCCACCACCACGCCGGCCACGGCCCCGACCACGACGTGACTGTATCCGAGCACCGGACGCGTCCTCGCTCCCGGCCCGTCCTCCCGAACGTGCCCTATCTGCCCGGCGGCCCGCACCCTGACCGCCTCCGTCCTCGCCCTCCGCCGCGACCGCCCGGGCCGGGGGCCGGGATCGAGGGCGTAGGAGAGCGTAGCCGATCGTGGGCCGCGGCCGGGCCGGTCCTCCGCTACCCCCACCGGCCGCGGAGCCGGAGCCAGAGCCGTCGCAGCCAGGCCGACAGCGGGGCCCGGGCCGCCGGCAGCAGCCCGCCTCCGGGGGGCCGCGGCCCGAAGCGGCGGAGGACCTCCTCGTAGGCGGCCGCCTCGTCCTCGGGCCGCCCCAGGTCCCCCAGCCGCACCGCCCGGTTGTAGGCCGCGCGCGCG
>DASRBU010000347.1:0-4333 GCA_035653475.1 Candidatus Dormiibacterota bacterium
TGCCCGCCCTCCTCCAGCTCCACGCCTCCCCGCTGGTGATCGCCGTCACCGTCCTCGGCATCGCCTTCATCCTCGCCATCCTCACCGTGCCCCCGCTCTTCCGCGCCGTCCACGCCCTGGTGGCGCGCACCCCGTTCCTCCGCCGCTTCCTGTCCCAGATCGACGAGCTCCAGCACGAGACCGTCCGCCTCCTGCACCGCGCCGACACGGCCGGCTGGTCGAGCCTGGACCTGGCCAGGGTGGTGGTCGCGGCCACCCTCTTCTGGCTGGTGGTGAAGGGTCTGAGCCCGCACGCGATCACCTGGTGGGAGGCGGCCTTCGTGCTCGCCATCGCGTACGTGGGCGGGGCCATCAGCCTGATCCCGGGCGGGGCGGGGGCGAACGAGGCCACCACCGTCGGCGCCCTCATTCTGCTTGGCATGCCCCCGGGCCAGGCCACCGCCGCGGCGCTGCTCCAGCGGGCCTTCACCACCGGCGTGGCCTCCATCCTGGGCATCGCCGCCTACCTGCTGGTCCACCGCCGCTTCCAGCTGAGCGGGCTGGGCACCCTGCAGGCCCGGGCCGCCAGCCGGCGCTGAGCGCCCGCCATGCCCCGTCTCGCCGGAGCAGCCCGCCGGCTGACGGGGTGGCTCACCGACCCGGGGCCGGCCGGACCCCGGCGCGCGGCCCGGGCGGCCCTGGTCACGACCGGCCTCTTCGCCCTGACCCACCGGCTCCTGCACGAGGCCCAGGTGGTCACGTTCGTCGCCTTCGGGGCCTTCGCCTTCCTGGCCTTCATCGATTTCGGCGGCCCGGTTCGCGACCGCATCCTCGCCTACACCGCCACCGCCCTGGCCGGCTCGGCGCTGATCGCGCTCGGCACCGCCGTCTCGCCACAGCCCTGGGGCGCCGCCCTGGTGATGCTGGCGGTGGGCTTCTGGGTACAGTTCGTCGGCGTCCTCGGCGGCTACGTCGCCGGCGCGCAGCCGGCGCTGCTCCTCGCCTACGTGCTGGCCGCGACCATCCCCTCGCCCCCCGGCGCCATCCCCGCCCGGCTCGCCGGCTGGCTGGTGGCGACCGCCGGTGCGACCGCGGCCGCGGTGCTCCTCTGGCCCCGGCACGAGCGCCAGGCGCTGTACGAGCGGGCGGCGGCCGCCTGCCGGGCCCTGGCCGAGCTGGTCCTCGCCACCCGGCGAGAGGGAGACGAGGCCGAGGCGACCCCACGGGCCACCGAGGCGGTGCGGGAGGCCAGGCGCGCCTACGCCGCCACCCCCCACCGTCCGGCCGGACCCACCCGGCGCGACCGGGCGCTGGCGCAGCTGGTGACCGAGCTGGACCGGGTTCTGGCTTTCGCCTCGGGGGCCAGGGGACGCGGACCGGCCCACCATCCCTGCCTCGCGGAGGGGTCCCGGTTGGTGGTCGCGGTGGTCGATTCCCTTCGCGCCGGGGCCGCGGTGCTGACCGGGGGGCCGCCCCCGGACCTGAGCCAGCTGCAGCGCGCGCGCGTCGCCCACCGGCTGGCGCTCGACCGCTGGGCGGGTGCCAGGCTGAGGGCCGGTGCCGGCGCCGAGGAGGTGCTGGACGGTCTCGAAGCCGATCACCGGCTACGCGTGATCTCCTACCTGAGCCTGGCCATCGGCGCCAACGCGACCATCGCGGCCGGACGGTCGCTCCCGGCGGGCGACCTGCCCCTGACCGCCGGCACGCCCCGCCTCCGGGGCGCGAGCGGGATCGCGCACCGGGTTGGGCACACGATCCGCACCCACTTGTCGCCCGCCTCCACCGTGCTCCAGACCAGCCTCAGAACCGCCGTCGGGCTGGCCGTGAGCGTGCTGGCGGCAAGGCTGTTGAACCTCGACCACGCCTTCTGGGTGGTGCTGGGCACGCTCTCGGCACTCCGCTCCAGCGCTCTCGGCACCGGCTGGGCCGCCCTCCAGGTGATCGGCGGCACGGTGCTCGGGGTGGCGATCGGGGCCGCCTTCGCGGTCGTGGCCGGCTCACGACCGGCCCTGCTCTGGGCCGCCCTCCCGGTGGCCATCTTCTTCGCCACCTCCGCCCCCCGCCTCAACCCCCTGGCCGGACAGGCCGCCTTCTCGGTGGAGCTGGTGGTGCTCTTCAACCTCATCGCCCCGGTGGGCTGGCGGGTGGGACTGGTGCGGGTCGAGGACGTCGCGGTCGGGGCCGGCATCAGCCTCGTGGCGGGGACGCTGCTCTGGCCCCGCGGCGCCCGCCGGCAGCTGTGCCGGGCGCTCGCCGTCGCCTACCGTCAGCTGGGCCGCCTCCTGGAGGCGGCGGCCGGCCTGGTCCTCGACCCTGGAGACGGCGACGATGGGACGGCCGAGGTGCGGGCCGCGCGGCAGGCGGCCACCGAGGCCCGCCGTCGCGCCGGGGAGGCCTTCGAACGCTTCCTGGAGGAGCGGGGGTCCAAGCACCTCCCGGTCACCAGCTGGGCCTTCCTGGTGAACGCGATCGACCACGTCCTCCTGGTCGGCGACCTCGCCGAGCTGATGGCGGCCACCGGCTACCGGGCCCGCTCCTGCCTCGATCAGGCGGAACGGCTACGGGGTCAGGCCCATCGCCCGGGCACGAGCTTCCGGCTGCTGGCCGACCGCCTCGAGGGGTCGGCGACGACGACCTCCGGCCGGCTCGCCACCTCCGAGCTGCGCTCGGCGGCGGCCGCCTGCCTGCGGGCCTGGGACGGCACCGAGGGGTCGGTGGCCGGTCGCTCGGCGATCGCCCTCGCCCTGGCGGCGGAATGGCTGGAGCAGCTGGACCTGCTGGCCGCCGACCTCGAGCCCACGGTGGCGGCGGCGGCCGAGGTCGCCCGTCGGCCCTGGTGGCACTGAGGTCCCGAGGCCGGAACCCCACGGGCCGCGCCCGGGCACCCCTCAGGCCGGTGCGATCAGCTCGCAGCCGCCCATGTAGGGGCGCAGCACCTCGGGCACGGTCACGGTGCCGTCCGCTCGCTGGTAGGTCTCGAGCAGGGCGTCGATGGTCCGGGCCAGGGCCAACCCGCTGCCGTTCAGGGTGTGCACGTAGCGGGGGGGCTCCCCGGGCGCGGGCCGGTAGCGCAGGTTGGCGCGCCGGGCCTGGAAGTCGTTGAACACCGAGCAGGAGGAGACCTCCAGGTACCGTCCCAGGCCCGGGCACCAGGCCTCGAGGTCGTACTTCTTGTACTGGGCGAAGCCCAGGTCGCCGGTGCACATGACCAGCACCCGGTAGTGGAGGCCCAGCCGGCGCAGGACCTCCTCGGCGTGCCGGGTCAGCTCCTCCAGCGCCTCCAGCGAGCGCTCCGGCTCCACCAGCCTCACCAGCTCCACCTTGGAGAACTGGTGCAGGCGGACGTAGCCCCGGGTGTCCTTGCCCGCCGCCCCCGCCTCGGAGCGGAAGCAGGGCGAGTAGGCGACGTAGTCGAGGGGGAGCCGCGCCCCGTCCAGGATCTCCTCGCGATGGAGGTTGGTGACCGGCACCTCGGCGGTCGGGATCAGCCAGAGATCGCGGCCCTCGACCCGGAAGGCGTCCTCCCCGAACTTGGGCAGGTTGGCCGTCCCCAGCATCGAGGCGGAGTTGACCAGGAAGGGCGCCAGCACCTCCGTGTACCCGTGCTCCCGGGTGTGGAGGTCGAGCATGAACTGGGCCAGGGCCCGCTCCAGGCGAGCGCCCTGTCCCTTGAGGAAGGCGAACCGGGAACCGGCCACGCGCGACGCCCGCTCGAAGTCCATGATGTCCAGGGCCTCGCCCAGCTCGTAGTGCGTGCGGGGGGTGAAGTCGAAGGAGGGCCGCGTCCCCCACTCCCTGACCACCACGTTGTCGTCGGCGGTCTCGCCCACGGGGACGCTCTCGTGGAAGAGGTTGGGGACCACGAGCAGCAGCTCGTCCAGCCGCCGGCGCAGCTCGTCGGCCTCGGCGGCGGAGCGCTTGACCGACTCCGCCAGCTCCCGCAGGCGGGGGACCAGCGCCTGCTCCCGGGTCCGCGCGAACTCCCTGGAGAGCGTGTTCTGCTCCGCCCGCGAGCGCTCTGCCCGGGTGGTCGCCTCCCGCCAGCGGCGGTCCAGCTCCAGGATCTCGTCCACCGGCGCCGTCTCCCCCTTCAGCCGGGCGGCCCGGCGGACCTCGTCCGGATGACGGCGGATGAACTCCAGCGGGAGCACGCTCACTCCTCCTTGAGCTGCGGGAAGAGGATCACGTCCCGGATCGCAGCCTGATCGGTGACGAGCATGACCAGGCGGTCGATGCCCACCCCGAGCCCGCCGGTCGGCGGCATCCCCTGCTCCAGGGCGCGCAGGAAGTCCTCGTCGAAGGGATGCGCCTCCTCGTCCCCGGCCGCGCGCTCCGCCGCCTGGGCCTCGAAGCG